>NZ_JBEOVM010000050.1:0-44387 GCF_040295505.1 Streptomyces sp. NPDC002790
AAGCCCCTGCGGCGATTGAGCAGCGGGGTATGGGGCAGAGCCCCAATCTTTTGAGCACGGGGGCCGTCCTCCGGACTCGGGGATCCGCCCCGGACCCCGCTGCTCAATCGCCGCAGGGGCTTGAATGGCCGCACCGGCGCTAGCTGGTCAGGCCGAGTTCCCGCGCGATGAGCATCCGCTGTACCTCACTCGTGCCCTCCCCGATCTCCAAGATCTTGGAGTCCCGCCACATCCGGGCGACCGGGTACTCGTTCATGAAGCCGTACCCACCGTGAATCTGCGTCGCCTCCCGCGCGTTGTCCACCGCCACCGTCGACGAGTACAGCTTCGCGAGCGCCGCCTCCTTCTTGAACGGCTCCCCGCAGACCAGCCGGGACGCCGCGTCCCGCCAGGCCAGACGGGACGTGTGCGCCTTCATCTCCATGTCGGCGATCTTGAACTGGATCGCCTGGTAGCCGCCGATCGTGCGCCCGAAGGCCCGGCGCTCCTTGGCGTACTTCACCGACTCGTCGACGCAGCCCTGCGCGAGCCCCGTGGCCAGCGCCGAGATCGCGACCCGCCCCTCGTCGAGGATCCGCAGGAACTGGGCGAAGCCCCGGCCCTCCGCGCCGAGCAGGTTCGCGGCCGGTACCCGTACGTCGTCGAAGTGCAGCTCACGGGTGTCCGACGCGTTCCACCCCACCTTCGAGTAGGGCGCCGCCACCGTGAAGCCGGGCGTCCCGGACGGCACGATGATCGATGAGATCGCCGGGCGTCCGTCCGCCGTACGGTCGGTCACCGCCGTCACCGTCACCAGGCCCGTGATGTCCGTGCCCGAGTTGGTGATGAAGCACTTCGTGCCGTTGATGATCCAGTCACCGGTCTCCTCGTCCCGCACGGCCGTGGTGCGGGTGCCGCCCGCGTCCGAGCCCGCCTCGGGTTCCGTGAGCCCGAACGCGCCGAGGACCTCGCCCGCGCACAGCTTCGGCAGCCACTCCCGCTTCTGCTCCTCCGTACCGAAGAGGTGGATCGGCATCGCGCCGAGCGAGACCCCGGCCTCCAGGGTGATCGCCACCGAGGAGTCGACGCGCGCCAGCTCCTCCAGGGCGATGCCGAGCGCCAGGTAGTCGCCGCCCATGCCGCCGTACTCCTCGGGGAACGGCAGCCCGAACAGGCCCATGCGGCCCATCTCTCGGACGATCTCGTACGGGAACTCGTGCCGCTCGTAGAGATCGCCGATCTTCGGGGCGACGACCTCGTGCGCGAACTCCTCGACGGTGCGGCGGAGTTCCTCGTGCTCGGGGGAGAGGTGGTGATCCATGGCTGCCTCACTGCTCCTGGTCGGCATCGGCGTCGGCCTCGGGTGCGAGAGCGCGAACGGTGCGGGACGGGCTGGGTCGGCCCAGGTGTCCGGCCATCCACCTGCTGGTGTCGGTGAGACGGCCGAGGTCGACCCCGGTCTCGATGCCGAGTCCGCGCAGCATCCAGACGAGGTCTTCCGTGGCGAGGTTGCCGGTGGCGCTCTTCGCGTACGGGCAGCCGCCGAGACCGCCCGCTGAGGCGTCCACCGTCGTCACGCCGTGCTGCAGCGCCGCCAGGGTGTTGGCGAGCGCCTGGCCGTACGTGTCGTGGAAGTGCACGCCGATCGCGTTCGTCGGCACGCCCTCCTCGTTCAGCTCCGACAGGAGCGCCTGTACGTGTCCGGGGGTGGCCACGCCGATGGTGTCGCCGAGGCTCAGCTCGTCGCAGCCCATGTCCATCAGGGACTTGGCGACGGAAACGACTTGGTGGACGGGGACCGGGCCCTCCCACGGGTCGCCGAAGCACATGGAGAGGTAGCCGCGGACGTGCGCCCGGTGCCCCTTGGCCTGCGTCACCACTGGCTCGAACATCGCCAGGGACTCCGCCACGGTCCGGTTCAGGTTCGCCTTGGCGAAGGACTCGGTGGCGCTGGCGAACACGGCGACACGGTGCGCGCCGAGGGCCAGGGCCCGGTCGAGGCCGCGCGCGTTCGGTACGAGGACGGGGAGGTGGACGCCGTCGGCCCCGAGCTCCTGAAGCTGTGGGAACAGGGCTTCCGCGTCCGCGAGTTGGGGCACCCACTTGGGGTGCACGAAGCTCGTGGCCTCGATGGTGGTGAGGCCGGCCTGTGCCAGGCGGTGGATGAACTCCGCCTTCACCTCCGTGGGCACGGCCTTCTTCTCGTTCTGCAGCCCGTCGCGCGCCCCCACCTCGTGGATCCGGACGCGGGCCGGGAGGCCCTGGACGGGGACGACCATGGGGAGCGGGGGCGTGGGGGTCGGGGTCATCGCGCGGCCTCCGTGTCCGCCGGGTCGACGACCGCCAGTACCTGGTCCATCGCCACCGTCGTCCCGGGCGATACGTCCAGCTCGCTCACCGTGCCCGCGTGCGGGGACGTGATCACGTGTTCCATCTTCATCGCCTCCACCACCAACAGGCTCTGCCCTGCCGTCACTTGGTCGCCCACCGCCACCTTCACCACGGTCACCGTGCCGGGCATCGGCGCCGTCAGGGAGCCCGCACCGCCGGCCCCCGCCCCGGTCAGGTTCGCCGCCACCGGGTCGTGGTCCTGCACGTGCCAGGCGTCGCCGTCGCGCGCCAGCCAGCCGCCCGCGGTCGCGGTGAGGCGGGCGGGCGTGGTCGGCGCGCCGTCGACCAGAACCTCCGCTCCGCGCACCCGGACCTCGACCGGGTCGTGGCCCGGGACCCGCAAGGGGTGCACGGTCCACGCCGGTTCGCCGCCGAGCCGCCAGCCGGTGGGCCGGTCGAACGGGTCCGTCCAGCCCTCCTTGACGGCCGGGGCCAGCCGCTCCTGGCGCAGAGCGCCCGCCGCCGCGTAGATCCCCGCCGGGACCTCCGCGTCGACCAGCTCGTCCGTCGCACGCTCCACCAACCCCGTGTCCAAATGGCCCGCCACGACGTCCGGATGGGCGAGCAGGCGCCGCAGGTAACCGGCGTTCGTCGGCACGCCGAGCGTCACCGTGCGGGCGAGCGCGGCCCGCAGCCTGCGCAGCGCCGTGTCCCGGTCGGGGCCGTACGCGATGATCTTCGCGAGCATCGGGTCGTAGAGGCTGGAGACCTCGGTGCCTTCGGTGAGGCCGGAGTCGACCCGGACGCCTTCGCCCTCGGGTTCGCGCAGCGCCAGCACCGTGCCGCCGGAGGGGAGGAAGCCCCGCGCGGGGTCCTCCGCGCACAGGCGGGCCTCCACCGCATGCCCGGTGAGCGTGATGTCGTCCTGCGTGAAAGGGAGTTGCTCGCCCGCCGCCGACCGTACCTGCCACTCCACCAGGTCGACGCCTGTGACGAGCTCGGTCACCGGGTGCTCGACCTGGAGGCGCGTGTTCATCTCCATGAAGCAGTACGAAGCTGGGTCGTCGCCCGGCACGATGAACTCCACCGTGCCCGCGCCCCGGTAGCCGCAGGAGCGCGCTGCCTCCACCGCCGCGGCGCCCATCGCCGCGCGCGTGGCCTCGTCGAGGAGCACGGAGGGCGCCTCCTCGACGATCTTCTGGTGGCGGCGCTGGAGGGAGCACTCGCGCTCTCCGAGGTGCACCACGTTCCCGTGGCCGTCCGCCAGGACCTGGATCTCGATGTGGCGTGGCCGGTCGATCCAGCGCTCCACGAGAAGCGTGTCGTCCCCGAAGGAGGTGCGGGCCTCGCGCCGGGCGGCCGCGATCTCCTCCTCCAGGGTCGTCAGATCGCGGACGAGCCGCATGCCCTTGCCGCCGCCGCCCGCGCTCGGCTTGAGGAGGACGGGCGCGCCCAATTTGCGGGCCGCTTCGGCCAGTTCCGGGTCGCGGCCGCCGGGCACCACCGGAACTCCGGCCGCGCTCACCGTCTCCTTGGCGCGGATCTTGTCGCCCATCAGCGCGATCGCCTCGGCGGACGGGCCGATGAAGACGAGCCCCGCCTCCTCGCAGGCCCGCGCGAACGCCGCGTTCTCCGCAAGGAATCCGTAGCCCGGGTGCACTGCCTGCGCCCCGGTCGCCGCCGCGGCCTCGATCAGCCGTTCCGCCACCAAGTAGCTCTCGGTGGCCGCCGGAGGGCCGATCCGCACCGCCTCGTCCGCCTCGCGCACATGCCGCGCGTCCGCGTCGGCGTCGCTGTACACCGCCACCGAGCGGATGCCGAGCGCCCGCAGCGTACGGATGACGCGCACCGCGATCTCGCCCCGGTTGGCCACAAGTACCGTCTCGAACACGTCTGGTCCGCCCCTCACATCCGGAAGACACCGAAGCCGGCGGACTTCTCCGGCAGCGGCGCGTTGGCACAAGCGGTCAGGGCCAGGCCGAGGACCTGGCGGGTCTCCATCGGGTCGATCACGCCGTCGTCCCACAGCCGGGCCGTCGCGTAGTAGGCGTTCCCCTGCGACTCGTACTGGGCGCGGATCGGGGCCTTGAACGCGTCCTCGTCCTCGGCGGGCCACTGCTCGCCGCGCGCCTCCAACTGGTCGCGCTTCACGGTCGCGAGCACCGATGCGGCCTGCTCGCCGCCCATCACGGAGATCTTCGCGCCGGGCCACATCCACAGGAAGCGGGGGGAGTACGCCCGGCCGCACATCGAGTAGTTGCCCGCGCCGTACGAGCCGCCGATCACCACCGTCAGCTTCGGCACGCGCGTACAGGCCACCGCCGTGACCATCTTGGCGCCGTGCTTGGCGATCCCGCCCGCCTCGTAGTCCTTGCCGACCATGAAGCCCGAGATGTTCTGCAGGAACAGCAGTGGGATGCCGCGCTGATCGCACAGCTCGATGAAGTGGGCGCCCTTCTGGGCGGATTCGGCGAACAGGATCCCGTTGTTCGCGACGATGCCGACCGGGTGCCCGTGGATCCGCGCGAACCCGGTGATCAGCGTCTGCCCGTACTCGGCCTTGAACTCGGCGAATGCGGAGCCGTCCACCACGCGCGCGATGACCTCGCGTACGTCGTACGGAGTCCGGGAGTCGACCGGCACCGCCCCGTAGAGCCCCGCCGGGTCCACTTTCGGCTCGATCGCGGCCTTCACCGACCACGGCAGCGGGCCGCGCTCCGGCAGCGTGGAGACGATGGTGCGGACGATCCGCAGCGCGTGCGCGTCGTCCTCCGCCAGGTGGTCCGTCACGCCCGACACCCGCGAGTGGACCTCGCCGCCGCCCAGCTCCTCGGCCGTCACCACCTCGCCCGTGGCCGCCTTCACCAGCGGCGGGCCGCCCAGGAAGATCGTGCCCTGGTTGCGGACGATCACCGCCTCGTCGCTCATCGCCGGGACGTATGCCCCGCCCGCCGTGCACGAGCCGAGGACCGCCGCGACCTGCGGGATGCCCGCGCCGGACATCCGCGCCTGGTTGTAGAAGATCCGCCCGAAGTGCTCGCGGTCCGGGAACACGTCGTCCTGCATCGGCAGGAACGCGCCGCCGGAGTCCACCAGGTAGACGCACGGCAGCCGGTTCTCCAGGGCCACCTCCTGCGCGCGCAGGTGCTTCTTCACCGTCATCGGGTAGTACGTGCCGCCCTTGACCGTCGCGTCATTGGCGACGATCACGCACTCGCGGCCACTGACCCGGCCGATCCCGGCGATCACACCCGCGGCCGGCGCCTGCCCCTCGTACATTCCGTCCGCCGCCAGCGGGGCCAGCTCCAGGAACGGGGAGCCCGGGTCGAGCAGCGCGTCCACCCGGTCGCGCGGCAGCAGCTTGCCGCGCGCCGTGTGCCGGGCCCGCGCCTTCTCGCCGCCGCCGAGCCGGGCCGCGGCGAGCTTGGCGCGCAGCTCCTCGCCGAGTGCCCGGTGCGCCGCTTCGTTGGCCCGCCAGGCCTCCGACGCGGGCTCCGCCGCACTCGTCAGCTCCGGTGCTTCCTGCATCTGGCGGCCCCTCATGCTTGTTAATGAGCGTTAACCGATTTCCATCAGGTTAACGCTCGCTAACGTCCCTGTCTAGAATTGCTTCATGGCCACGAGAACCGACGCCCCCACCCGCCGCGAGCAGATCCTCAGCGAGGCCGCGCGGCTCTTCGCCGACCGCGGCTTCCACGGCGTGGGCGTGGACGAGATAGGGGCGGCGGTCGGCATCAGCGGCCCCGGCCTGTACCGGCACTTCGCCGGCAAGGACGCGATGCTCGCCGAGCTGCTCGTCGGAATCAGCGGGCAGCTGCTCACCGGTGGCAAGCGGCGGGTCGCCGAGGCCGAGCACGGGCCCGAGGCGCTGCTCGACTCGCTCATCGAGGGGCACATCGACTTCGCGCTGGACGACCGCGACCTGATCACGCTGCACGACCGGGAGCTCGACCGGCTGCGCGACAGCGACCGCAAGCTGGTGCGGCAGTTGCAGCGCCAGTACGTGGAGTTGTGGGTGGAGGCGGTGCGGAAGGTCTACCCCGAGCTGGTGGAGGCGCACGCGCGCGTAGCCGTGCACGCGGTGTTCGGGCTGCTGAACTCGACCCCGCACCTGAGCCGCCCGAGCTCGCTGCCCGGCCGGACGGTCACCGCGCGGATGCTGCACAAGCTGGCGCGTGGCGCGTTCGCGGCGACTGTCGCAGAGTGAGGCCGACGGCTGCCGCGGAGTGACCTGTATCTCTGGACGCTCCTTGCAACTCGCGGGTAACCTGCCCCTGAGCAAGCGCTTAGTCGCTTGGTTGCCGTCCGCACACTCGTCGTAGAGGGAGAGTTCTCCGTGCGCCGTACCGTTTTTGATGAGGACCACGAGGCGTTCCGGGAGACCCTGCGCGCCTTCATCGAGGCCGAGGTCGTCCCCCATTACGACGAGTGGTTCCAGCAGGGCATCGTGCCGCGCGAGCTCTACTCCAAGCTGGCCGACCTGGGTCTGTTCGGCATCAACGTGCCCGAGGAGTTCGGCGGCGCGGGCCTGGACACCCACAAGTTCGAGGCCATCCAGAACGAGGAGTGCGCCCGCGCGGGCGTCTCGTTCGGCGGCTCCGGCGTGCACGTCCTGCTCGCCCTGCCGTACATCAAGATGCTCGCCACCGACGAGCAGAAGAAGCGCTACCTGGAGAAGTTCGTCACCGCCGAGGAGATGTGGGCCCTCGCGATGACCGAGCCGGGCACCGGCTCCGACCTGGCCGGCATGAAGACCACGGCCAAGCTCTCCGACGACGGCACGCACTACGTGCTCAACGGCTCGAAGACCTTCATCACCGGTGGCGTGCACGCCGACCGCGTCATCGTCTGTGCCCGCACCGACGCGGCGACCGCCGAGGACCGCCGCCACGGCATCTCCCTGTTCGCCGTCGACACCAAGTCCGAGGGCTACTCGATCGGCCGCAAGCTGGACAAGCTCGGCCTGCGCACCTCCGACACCGCCGAGCTGGCGTTCGTCGACGTGAAGGTCCCCGTCGAGGACCTCCTCGGCGAGGAGAACAAGGGCTTCTACTACCTCGGCAAGAACCTCCCCTCCGAGCGCTGGGGCATCGCCTACGGCGCGTACGCGCAGGCCAAGGCCGCCGTGCGGTTCGCCAAGGAGTACGTCCAGGACCGCACCGTCTTCGGCAAGACCGTGGCGTCGTTCCAGAACACCAAGTTCGAACTGGCCGCCTGCCAGGCCGAGGTGGACGCCGCCGAGGCCGTCGCCGACCGCGCCCTCGAAGCGCTCGACGCCGGTGAGCTGAGCGCTGCCGAGGCCGCCTCCGCGAAGCTGTTCTGCACCGAGGTTGCGCACCGCGTCATCGACCGCTGCCTCCAGCTGCACGGTGGCTACGGGTTCATGAACGAGTACCCGATCGCCCGCCTGTACGCGGACAACCGCGTGAACCGCATCTACGGCGGCACCAGCGAGATCATGAAGTCGATCATCGCGAAGAACATGGGCCTGTAACCCGGCGAGAATGTCTCCTCGGTACAACTGACCTCATGCACCACGCACTCGAATCCCTCCTCGATCTGCTCGACCTCGAGCAGATCGAGGAGGACATCTTCCGCGGCCAGTCCCGGTCCTCCGTCGTCCCCCGCGTATTCGGCGGGCAGGTGGCGGCCCAGGCGCTGGTCGCGGCCGGTCGCACCGTTCCCGCCGACCGGCACGCCCACTCGCTCCACGCCTACTTCCTCGTCGCGGGCGACCCCGGCGCGCCCATCGTCTACACCGTCGACCGGATCCGCGACGGCCGCTCCTTCACCACGCGCCGCGTCGTCGCCGTCCAGCACGGGCAGCCGATCTTCCACCTCTCCGCGTCCTTCCAGACGTACGAGGAAGGTCTCGAGCACCAGGCGGACATGCCGCCCGCGCCCGACCCGGAGTCGTTGCCGACCGCGGAGGAGATGCTCCCGCGCTACGTCGACGGAGTCCTGAAACCCGACGTCGTACAGCGCCTCCTCGAGGCCCGGGAGGCCGTCGACCTGCGGTACGTGGACGCGCCGCCGTTCGCCTTCGTCGGCGATCCGCAGCCCCCGCGCTCCCAGGTCTGGTTCCGCGCGCGGGACAAGCTCGCGGACGACCCGCTGCTGCACGTGTGCCTCGCGACGTACGTCTCCGACATGACGCTCCTCGACTCCGTGCTGCTCGCCCACGGGCGGGGCGGCTGGGCCGTCGGCGACGTCGTGGGCGCGTCCCTGGACCACGCGATGTGGTTCCACCGGCCGTTCCGGGCCGACGAATGGCTGCTGTACGACCAGGAGTCGCCGTCCACGTCCGGCGGGCGCGGGCTCGGGCAGGCCCGGATCTACACGCAGGACGGGCGGCTCGCGATCACCGTCATCCAGGAGGGTGTCGTTCGCGTTCCGCGTTGATCGGACATAACGTCCCGTACATGGATGTACGGGCGGACGATGGCGCGAGCGGAACGGAAGAAGCGGGCGGGGAGAGCGTCTTCACGGTGCTCGTCGCCGCGGCGGCCAACCTGGGCATCGCCCTCGCGAAGGCCGTCGCCGGCGTCATCAGCGGCTCCAGCGCGATGCTCTCCGAGGCCGCGCACTCCTTCGCCGACACTGTCACGGAACTGCTGCTGCTCACCTCCCTGAAGCGCAGCGACAAGCCCGCCGACGAGGAGCATCCGCTCGGCTACGGCGGCGAGCGGTACGTGTGGTCGCTGCTCGCGGCCGTCGCCACGTTCGTCGGCGGCGCCGTCTTCTCCCTGTACGACGGGATCCACACGCTCGTCGCGGGCGAGGAGCTGGGCGATCCGCTCGTGTCGTACGTGGTGCTGGGTGTCGCCTTCGTACTGGAGGGGTTCTCGCTGCGGACCGCAGTGAAGCAGGCGCGGGGCGAGGCGGCCCGGGTTCGGGTGCCCTTCGGTACGTATCTGCGGCACACGCCCGACACGGCGGTGAAGGCGGTCGTCCTGGAGGACAGTGCGGCGCTGGCCGGTCTGGTGTTCGCGGCCGGCGGGCTGCTCGGCGGCCAGCTCACCGGCTCTGGGGTGTGGGACGGGGTGGCGTCCCTGTGCATCGGCGTGCTGCTGCTGGGGGTCGCGTGGGTGCTCGGGCGGTCCAACGCGGAGCTGTTGGTGGGGCGGCCGTTGCCGAAGCCCTTCCGGGACGAGATCCGGCAGATCGTGCTCGGGGTCGAGCACGTCGAGGCCGTGCTTGAGCTGACGACGCTGGTGCAGGGGCCGCGGGAGGCGCTTGTCGCGGCGAAGGTCGACTTTCGGGATGCGTCCACCGCGGCGCAGATCGAGTGGGCGTGTGAAGACGCGGCGCGGAGGATTCGGGAGCGGTTTCCTGCGGTGCGGCGAGTCTTCTTGGACCCGACCCCGGGGTTCGCGGCGCGCCGCACGGAGGGGCTCAACCCGTGGTGAGTTCCTTCCCCTGCGGCGGTCGAGCCTTTTAAGCCCCTGCGGCGATTGAGCAGCGGGGTCCGGGGCGGAGCCCCGAGGCGTCGACCACGGCGCCGCGCTCAAAAGATTGGGGCTCTGCCCCATACCCCGCTCCTCAATCGCCGGAGGGGCTTAAATTGCGCAGGGGCTTAGCTCAGGCCCGCCGTGTCCAAGAGGTACGCCGTCATCGGGTCGTAGTGCCTCGGGCTTGTGACGTGGTCGTCCAAGGGGATCGTGACCTGCATCGTGCCCTCGGATTCGGCGACGAAGAGGGCCGGGTCGTTGCAGTCCGCGTAGCCGATGGAGTCCAGACCCCGCTGGGCCGCGCAGCCCGCCCAGCCGTGGTCGGCGACGACCAGGTCGGGCAGCGGGCGGCCGTCACGGGCGAGACCGTCGAGGATCGCGGCCATGGGGTCCGGGGAGTGCGTGTGCCACAGCGTCGCACCGCGCTCCAGCATCGCCACGTCCGCGAACTGGAAGACCATGCCCTCGTCCGTGGCGAGGCCCTCGGGGATGACCACGATCTCGCAGCCCGCCGCGCGCAACGCCGTCGCCGTCGCACGGTGGACGTCGAGGAGCCCGCCCGGGTGCCCCGTGGCGAACAGCACGCGCTGGCGATCCTCCGCCGCCTTGCGCAGGCGCGTCGCCATGCGGTCCAGCGCGTCGACCGTCAGTTCCGGGTCGATGGTGTCCTGGCCGGAGCGGTGCCCCGCGTCGGGGACGACTCCGCAGCGTTCGGCCATGACGGCGAGCACGTCCTGCTCATCGGTCCAGCGGTCACCGAGTTCCAGGCCCAGCCAATAGTGGCGGTCGCCGTTCGCGAGCCTTCGGTAGTGCGAAAGGTTGTTCTCGCGTGGGGTGGCCACGTCGCCCGCGATCCGGGTGCGGACGAGGTGGTCGACGAGGGCGGCACGGGTCGGAGTATCGCTGGGCAGTCCGGGTATCGGCATACGCCCATTGTGCCGGGGGCCGCGGCGGGCCGTTGATCGGTTCCGGGGAGTGGAACGGGACCGTCACCTCGCCCCGCGGAGCGCGAACCAGAGTTCCATGCGGGTGTCCGGGTCGTCGAGGTCGGATTCCAGGAGCGTCGCGCATCGGGCGATGCGCTGGCGGACCGTGTTGCGGTGGATGGTCAGGGCGAGGGCCGTGCTCTCCCAACTGCCGTGCAGGGAGAGCCAGGTGCGCAGGGTTTCCAGGAGCGCCGGCTTGTCCGACAGCGCGGCCAGCGTCGGCGCGGGGGCGTCGTCCGGGCGGTGGTGGGCCAGCGGGCTGCGGGTGGCCCGTGCGCGGGTGAGGGCGTGGGCCGCCTGGGCGTCGGCGAGCGGCAGGTCACGGGCGAGGGCCGGGGCGCTGACCCCGAGCACGTGGCCCGTGTGCGCCGTGACGTCCTGGTCGGCCGGGACCAGGGCACGGGTGAGCGGATCACCCCCGGAGGACGTGGAGGTCAGCGGCGTCGCCAGGTCCGGGGCCGGGCGGGACGCGAGGGGGTGGGCGTGGATCACCCGCCAAGTGGTGTCCGCGCCCAGCAGGTCCGTCGCCGCCTGCGCGCGGTCCGCGCCGAGGAGGAGGTCGACCAGGGCCGCCGCGCGGCGCGTAGCACCCGTCGAGCGGTGTTCGCCGGTGAGGAGTGAGAGCAGGACCACCGCCGCTCCCGCGATCGTGTGGTCGCCCGGCGAGCGGGCCTGCGTCGCGAGACCGAGCGCGCCGCCCGGCTGAAGCGCGTACGCCGACAGGTGCGTGCCGCCCACCGTGTCCGCCGCCGACGACGGGGTGGGGAAGAGGCGCGTGGCGTGCGGGCGGACCACCGCCGTCAGCTCGGCGAGGGCCTCGCTCGCGGCGCGCGCGGGGCGCTTCCCCGCGTGGTGCGGCTCATCGCCCTCCGGGGTGACGACCACCGCGAACCCGCCGGTGCGCTGGGCGAGTTGGCGCAGCACGGAGGGGAGCGGGTCGGGCCGGGCCGCCGCCGAGGCCAGCGCCTGCTGGGCCTCCGTGACCCGCCGCAGTTCCGCGTTCCTGGCCTGCGCCATCAGCTCCCACACGGCGCGCGCGATCCCGCTGAACGTGGTCCGTGGCGGGACCTCCAGGAGCGGGATCCCGCGCCGCTCGCAGGCCGTGACCAGCTCCGGCGGAACCGTGTCGAAGACCGGCGTCACACCGAAGCCGAGCGCCACCGCGCCGCCCCGCGCGAGCCGCTCCGCGTACTCCTCGAAGTAGCCGTCGTCGGGCGCCGCCGGCGCGTGCACGCCCGCCGTCAGCAGCAGCTCGCCGCCCAGCAGGTACGGCTCCGGGTCCGTCAGCTCGGAGGTGTGCGCGCCGTGCACCAGGACGTCCGCGGCCGGGGGCCCCGCGATCTGGCGAAGGCCCAGGTCGGCGCGGGCGAGCACCGCGGCGAGCGGAACGCCCTGCGTGGGCGGCGCGGTCACGGTCATGGGTGGACGATTCCTCTGCTCAAATCCAGATCGATGAACGGAACGTACACTTCAGCACCGCTTTTCGGCCACCTAGATTTCTTCCGACCGGTGGGTGCGGGTACGGGCGGATGTCCCCGACACCCCAGGAGCCCCGACGGACCCAAACGGTCCGACAGGGCTCCGCAGCCGGACACCCCCTGCACGACACGCCACCGAGGTGGACCAAAGGAGGACGCCCCATGGCCGTCGACTACGTAGTGATCGTCGTATACCTGGCCGGAATGCTCGCGATGGGCTGGTGGGGCATGCGCCGCGCCAAGTCCAAGAGCGACTTCCTGGTCGCAGGGCGGCGCCTCGGTCCCGCCATGTACTCCGGGACCATGGCCGCTGTCGTGCTCGGTGGCGCCTCCACCATCGGTGGCGTCGGCCTCGGCTACCAGTACGGCCTGTCGGGCGCCTGGATGGTGTTCACCATCGGCCTCGGCATCCTCGCCCTGTCGCTCTTCTTCTCGGCGCGCATCGCCCGCCTGAAGGTCTACACGGTCTCCGAGATGCTCGACCTGCGCTACGGCGGCGGCCGCGCCGGGATGATCTCCGGCATCGTGATGTGGGCGTACACGCTGATGCTCGTCGTCACGTCCACCATCGCGTACGCGACGATCTTCGACGTCCTCTTCGACGTGCCGCGCACCCTCGCCATCGTCGTCGGCGGCACCATCGTCGTCGCCTACTCGACGCTCGGCGGCATGTGGTCGATCACGATCACCGACATGGTGCAGTTCGTCGTGAAGACGATCGGTGTGCTGCTGATCCTGCTGCCGGTTGCGATCGTCAAGGCCGGCGGCTTCAGCGAGATGAAGGCGCAGTTGCCCACCGAGTACTTCGACCCGCTGGGCATCGGAGGCGAGACGATCTTCACGTACGTGCTGATCTACACGTTCGGCATGCTCATCGGTCAGGACATCTGGCAGCGCGTCTTCACCGCCCGGGGCGACAAGGTGGCCCGCTGGGGCGGCACCTTCTCCGGCGCCTACTGCCTGGTCTACGCGATCGCCGGCGCGGTGATCGGCACCGCCGCCAAGGTTCTCTACCCGACCGGTCTCGGGACCGCCGACGAGGCGTTCGCCCGGATCGTCAAGGACGAACTGCCCGTCGGTGTCCGCGGACTCGTCCTCGCCGCCGCGCTCGCCGCCGTCATGTCGACGTCCTCCGGAGCGCTCATCGCCTGCGCCACCGTCGCCAACAACGACATCTGGAAGCGGTTGCGCGGCGTCAAGGCCGAATCGTCCGGGGCGGACGAACACGACGAGGTCAAGGGCAACCGGATGTTCATCCTCGGCCTCGGCATCGTCGCGATCGTCATCTCGATCCTCCTCAACAACGTCGTCGAGGCGCTGACCGTCGCCTACAACCTGCTCGTCGGCGGGCTGCTCGTGCCCATCCTCGGCGGACTGCTCTGGAAGCGCGGCAACGTCAGCGGCGCCCTCGCCTCCGTCACCGTCGGCGGCCTCACCGTCATCGGCGGGATGTGGCGCTACGGCATCCTCGCCAACGAGCCCGTGTACTACGGCCTGGTCGCGTCGCTCGTCGTCTACGTGATCGGGTCCCTGGCCACTCGGCCCACCGACGCCGCCGTCCTCGCCAACTGGCGCGAGCGGCTTGCCGGACGCGGCGCCGAGGAGCCCGAGCCGGCTCCCGCCGCCGCGGCGCAGTAATCCCGTACGAACCCTGTACGCACTCGTAGGAAAGAAGGCATGCGCGCAATGAACAGCAACGAGACGCCCCGCGTACCCAACGGCCCCGCCGGAGCCGTCGGACCGGTCGACTCCTCCCGCGTCCCGCGCTACGCGGGCCCGGCGACGTTCGCCCGCCTGCCCCGGCTCGACGAGGTGGACGCCGCCGACGTGGCGGTCGTCGGCGTCCCCTTCGACACCGGAGTCTCCTACCGGCCCGGCGCCCGCTTCGGCGGCAACGCGATCCGCGAGGCCTCCCGCCTCCTGCGCCCCTACAACCCGGCGCAGGACGCGTCCCCGTTCGCGCTCGCGCAGGTCGCGGACGCCGGTGACATCGCCGCCAACCCGTTCAACATCAACGAGGCCGTCGACACGATCGAGGCCGCCGCCGATGATCTTCTGGGGTCGGGCGCGCGGATGATGACCCTGGGCGGCGACCACACCATCGCGCTGCCGCTGCTCCGCTCGGTCGCGAAGAAGCACGGCCCGGTCGCCCTGCTCCACTTCGACGCGCACCTCGACACGTGGGACACGTACTTCGGCGCCGAGTACACGCACGGCACGCCGTTCCGCCGCGCTGTGGAAGAGGGCATCCTCGACACCTCCGCCCTCAGCCACGTCGGCACGCGCGGCCCGCTCTACGGCCGCTCCGACCTCACGGAGGACGAGAAGCTCGGCTTCGGCATCGTCACTTCCGCCGACGTCTACCGGCGCGGCGCCGACGAGGTCGCCGACCAGCTCCGCCAGCGCATCGGCGACCGCCCGCTGTACATCTCCATCGACATCGACTGCCTCGACCCGGCCCACGCGCCCGGCACGGGTACGCCGGAGGCGGGCGGCATGACCTCCCGCGAGCTCCTGGAGATCCTCCGCGGCCTTTCTTCGTGCAACCTGGTATCCGCGGACGTCGTCGAGGTGGCGCCCGCGTACGACCACGCGGAGATCACGTCCGTCGCCGCCTCGCACACCGCGTACGAGCTGACGACGATCATGTCCCGCCAGATCGCGGAAGCACGCGCGTAAGACATACGCGCTCAGAAGGAGACGGGCACCAAGTGACGCACGACCACGACCTGCTGCATTCCCCCGGGGGATAACCCCCGGACCCCCAGCCGGACAAGCAGGCCGGCCGGTCTTGAGTCGTCGCTGACGCAGAGGACCCGGACCATACCGGCACGGACCGCGGAGACACTGGACACATGACGCACGACCACGACCTTGAGCTGACGCCCACCCCCGAGCAGATCGCGGCGGCGCTCAACCCGCCCGCCGGGCGCAACGGCGGTGACCTCGTCGTCGAGACCCTGCACGGTCTCGGCGCGGCGACCGTCTTCGGGCTGCCGGGGCAGCACGCGCTCGGCATGTTCGACGCGCTGCGCCGGTCGTCGCTCAGGTACGTGGGGCTGCGCGTCGAGAACAACGCCGGGTTCGCGGCGGACGCGTACGGCCGGGTCACGGGAGAGGTGGCGCCGCTGCTCCTCTCCACCGGGCCCGGTTCGCTGATGTCGCTCGCCGCGCTCCAGGAGGCGGCGGCCGCCTCGGCCCCCGTGCTCGCCATCGGCAGCCAGATCCCGGTCGCGGGCCTCGGCGGCGGTCGCCACGGCTACCTGCACGAACTCCGTTACCAGCAGGCCTCGTTCCGCGACGTGGTCAAGTCCGTCCACACCGTGCGTACGCAGTCCCAGATCCCGTCGGCGATCGCCGCGGCCTGGGAATCGGCGCTGAGCGCCCCGCACGGCCCGGTGTGGGTGGAGATCCCGCAGGACGTGCTCCTCGCGGAGACGACGCTTCCGGTCGTCACGGCGGTGGACGCCACCCCGCGCGAACTCGTCCCGCGGCCCGAACTCACCGCCGTGGCCGCCGACCTGCTCGCGCGCGCCGAACGCCCGGCGATCATCGCGGGCGGCGGCGTCGTCCGCGCCGACGCGACCGGCAAGCTCCGCGCGCTCGCCGAACGCGTCAACGCCCCCGTCGTCTCCACCTTCGGCGGCAAGGGCGCCTTCCCCTGGGAGCACGCCCTCTCCCTCCAGTCCTGGATGGAGGACCGGCACACGACGGACTTCCTGGAGGACGCGGACGTCCTGCTGGTCGTCGGCTCGGGCCTAGGTGAACTCTCCTCGAACTACCACACGTTCAAGCCCCGCGGCCGCGTCATCCAGATCGAGGCCGACCCCGGAAAGCTGGAGTCCAACCACCCGGCCCTCGGCATCCACGCGGATGCCAGGCTCGCGCTCCAGGCGCTGGTCGAGACGGTGGCGGAGCGCCCGGACGACTCTGCTCCGCAGCGGGTGGCCAAGGTCCTCGCGGCCGTACGGGAACGTATCGACGCGCAGGAACTCACCCTGGAACAACAGGTGTTGGCGTCCGTCCGCGAGGCGCTCCCGGCCGCGTCCCCGTCCTTCTGGGACATGACGATCCTCGCGTACTGGGCGTGGTCCGCGTGGCCGGGAGCCATGCACTCGGCGCAGGGCGCGGGCGGCCTCGGCTACGGGTTCCCGGCGGCGCTCGGCGCGGCGGTGGCCGACCCGACGACACCGGTCCTCGCGGTGTCGGGAGACGGCGGCGCGCTGTACTCCATCGCGGAACTCGCCACGGCCCGCCAGCACGACCTCGACGTCACCTGGCTCATCGTCGACGACGGCGGCTACGGCATCCTCCGCGAATACATGACGGACGCCTTCGGCGAGCCCACCGCGACGGAACTGACCCGCCCCGACTTCGTGGCCCTCGCCGAGTCCTTCGGCGTCCCCGGGGTGCGCACCACCCCGGAGACACTCGGCGCCGACCTGGCGGAGGCGTTCGCGGCGCCGGGGCCGCGCGTGGTGGTGCTCCCGGCGGTGCTGCGGATGTTCGCGCCTACGCATCTGGGCTGACGCGGACGACCGCGCCTACCAGATCGACCCGACCCACTCCGGGTGGTCGATGAACGGGTTGCGGTTGTGCTGGTACGAGTCGTAGATGACCTCGTTGCGGTTCTGCTCGAAGGCGTCCGGCGGGTCCTCGTCGCTCCAGGTCTTCAGGACGGACAGTTTGCCGATGTTGGGTGCGCTGCCGTTGTCCACGGAGTCGTTGGGTTCGAGGTCGGCGAAGGAGTCGTCGCCTTCGTAACGGACCGCCATGTAGAGGATCATGCGCGCCACGTCGCCCTTGACGGCGTCGCGCGGCTCGAACGAGTCGTCGTCGGTGAGGCTGCCGCCGCCGTTGTCGACTGCGCTGCCGCCGTCGTCGAAGTCCTTGTTGCCGCGGATCGAGTTGACCGTGACGTCCTCCGGGCGGAGGTGGTGCAGATCCGTGCCGGGGCCCGTCGCGGTGCCGAAGTCGCCGTGCGACTTGGCCCAGACGTGCTCGCGGTTCCAGTCGCCGCTGTCGCCGCCGTTGGCGGACTTCGCGCGGGAGGTGCCGCTGTACAGCAGGATCACGTTGGAGCTGTTGGCCGGGTCCTGGTCGGTGGTCTTCAGGGCGTCCCAGACGGCGTCGTAGGAGAGCTTCGTCTGGTCGCTGATGATCGTGTGCAGCGCGCTCTTGAGCTCGGTGCCGGTCTTGCCTTCCGCGTCCTGGTAGTACGTGTCGTCGTACGCGGTGGAGGTGGAGGCAGCGGGTGGGGTCGCCGTCGCTGTCGCCGCGGGGAGGGCGAAAGCGGCGAGTACGGCCGCGGTGGTGAGGGCGACGGTGCGTATGTGGATTCCGGGCATGTGGGGTGTCCGTCCGTTCTACGCGGGTTGATTGGTGGAACGGAGCGTGACATGAACACGTATGGATTGGGTGAATGCGAAGCGTCGATCGTGTGACGACAAGGGCCCCTGACTGGTTGTCAGGGGCCCTTGCTGTGGGTGGAGTTGCGGGGTCAGTTCACGTCGGACGGGTCCAGGCGGTACAGCGACTGGGAGTCGGAGGACTTGGAGGAGTCGGACGAGCTCTTGCTGTACTCGCTCGACTTCACCGCCGTGCCGTGCTTCTTCACCCAGGCGTTGACCGCGGTGCTGGCTTCGTTGCCGCCGCCCATGCCACCGCCGCCCATGCCGCTTCCGCTGACCTGGATGTAGTGCAGCTGACCGCTCTTGACCAGCTTCTTGAGCTTGGCGACGGTCATGCCGCCGTCGGAGCCCGTGAAGCCCCACATGGAGATGACGGGCTTCTTGGTGCTCAGGATGACCGACGCGGCGGACTGCGAATTGGACACCGCGAGCAGCCACTTGGCGCCGTCCTGGTGCTTCTCCAGGTACTTGATCATGGAGCTGTCGACATTGCCGCCCATGCCGCCACCACCGCCGCCGGGCATGCCGCCCTTGGTACCGGAGGAACCGCCCTTGCCGCTGGACGTGCCGTCGCTCTTCTGCGAGCCGCTGCCGGACTTGCCACCGCCGGGCATCTGACCGCCGCCGGGGCCGCCGCTGTCGCCGCTGCCGCGCGGGGGCGTGCCGCCGCCCGGCATCTCGCCGCGGCCCTGGCCCGAACCGCCGCCCGGCATCTCGCCGTTGCCCTGGCCCGAACCGCTGCCTTGCTTGCCGCCGCTGGGCATCTCGCCGCCCCCGGGGAACCCGCCCCGGCCGCCGCCACCGCCCCCACCGGGACCGCCCATGCCGCCGCCCGTCGAAGGCCCGGCCGTCGGGTTGGACCCGCCCATGCCGCCGCCCGCTCCGGACCCGAACGGCACCGAGAAGGCGTACGCCGCGGGGCCCGCCACCGACGCGACGACCGCCGCCGCCACGGCCACCGCGAGCAGCCGCAGCCGCCTCCCCGTCGACGTACGGAAGACGAGCAGACCCGCGATCGCGAGCGCCATGACGAGCGCGATCACCGGCCACAGCCAGCCGTTCCAGCCGGACGCACGGCGCAGCAGCACCGCCGACCAGATCCCGGTCACCGCGAGCGCGACCGGCAGCACCCACGCCCACCGCTTGTCGTCGCGGAAGGCGCGCCACAGCATCACGCCGCCACCGCCGCACAGCGCCGCGATGCCGGGGGCTACCGCGGTCGTGTAGTACGGGTGCATGGTGCCTTCGGCCGTGGCGAAGGTGACGTAGTGCAGGAGCAGCCAGCCGCCCCACAGCACGAGAGCCGCGCGGGTGAGGTCGGTGCGCGGGGCGCGGCCGCGCAGCACCAGGCCGCCGACCAGCGCGATCGCCGCGAAGGGGATCAGCCAGGAGATCTGGCCGCCGAGCGTGTCGTTGAAGAGCCGGCCAAGGCCCGCTGTGCCGGAGAAGCCGCCGCCTCCGCCACCGCCCCCGCCGTTGCCCTCGCCGCCGAGGATCCGGCCGAAGCCGTTGTAGCCCATGATCAGGTCCCAGGCGGTGCCGTCCGTCGAGCCGCCGATGTACGGGCGCTCGGACGCGGGGATCAGGGAGACGGCCGTCGCCCACCAGAAGCTGGAGACCGCGAGGACGAGCGCCGCGAGCACCAGGTTCCGGGCCTTCTTCGCCCAGCCCAGCTGCGACGCGTACAGGTACACGGCGAAGACGACCGGCAGCGCGATGTAGCCCTGGAGCATCTTGGTGTTGAACGCGAGCCCGAAGCAGACCGCCGAGCCGAGCAGCGGGAGCAGCTTGCCGTTGCGGGTGGCGCGCAGCGCGAGGGCCGCGCCACTGACCATCAGGAGCACCAGGATGGTGTCCGGGTTGTTGTCCCGGTTGATGGCGACGGTGATCGGGGTGAGGGCGAGGACCAGGGCGGCGACGGTCGCCGCCACGTGGCCCCACACCCGCTTCACGGAGGAGTGCAGGACCCAGATCGAGCCGAGCCCGGCCGCGACCTGCGGCAGCATCATCTGCCAGGTGCCGAAGCCGAAGATCCGGCTGGACAGGCTCATCACCATCGTGGCGAACGGCGGCTTGTCCACGGTCATGAAGTTGCCGGCGTCGATGGATCCGAAGAACCAGGCCTTCCAGCTCTGCGTGCCGCTGTAGATCGCGGCGCTGTAGAAGCTGTTGAGGCTGTTCGACGAGAGGTTCCAGGAGTACAGCACCCCGGCGACCACGAGGATCGCGAGCAGCGCAGGCAGCGACCAGCGCGGCGTGCGGCGCTCGGCCGGCGGATCCACCGGTGGCGGGGGTGCGGGTGCGTCGGAATGCGTATCGGTCATGGAGGTCACCAGTGCACGGTGCACGGCCACGGTGGGGGCGGGCTGTGATGAGGCTGGGCGTCACCTGTGCATGTCACCGAGCACCTCGTCGTTCAGCGAGGGACGCCCGCACCGATGCCCGCATCGTTCACGGAAAGTCCGCCCGGCCGTCGCCGCCCACGCCATACCGTGCCCCCATGTCGCGCAGATCAGCACGCTCCGTACTCGCCACCGTCGCCCTCTCCGCCGCCGCCTCCCTGACGGCTCTCCCGGCCCCGGCACACGCCGACTCGCCCGCCCCGACGGGGAATTGCGCCCCGTCCGTGACGGTCACCGGCTACTCCGACGCCCTCGACAAGACGACGTACGACGGCACCTTCGTCGGCAACATCTCCGCGCTCGCCACCGACCGGGGCGGAAGGATCGCCGCGCTCTCCGACCGCTCGTCCCTGTTCACCCTGGACGGGCGGACGCTCGCGCCCCGCTCCGTCGCGCCGCTCGCCGACGAGAAGGGCGCCGCGCTCGACTCCGAGGGCCTGGCCGTCGACCGTGACGGCACGTACCTCGTCACGTCCGAGACCGAGCCCTCGATCCGCCGCTACGACCGCTCGGGCGCCCACATCCTCGACCGGCTGCCCGTCCCGGCCGCGCTGCTGAGCCGGGCCCGCGCCAACGCCACGTTCGAGGGACTGACCCTGCTGCCCGGCGGCCGCACCCTCCTCGCCTCCATGGAGTCCCCGCTCACCGGCGACACCGTCAACCGGCTCCAGACCTGGCGGCGCACGCCCACAGGCCACTTCACCCCCGCCGCCCAGTACGGCTACCGCGCCGACGCGAACCTCGGCATCTCCGAGGTCACCGCCGCCCCCGACGGCCGCCTCCTCGTCCTGGAACGCGGCTTCACCAGCGGCGTCGGCAACACGATCCGGCTGTACGAAGCCGATCTCCGCGGCGCCACCGACACCTCGGACCTCGACACCATCGGCGACGACACCCGCCTCGCCCACAAGAGGCTCCTTGCCGACCTGGCGGACTGCCCGTCCCTCGGCGCGCCCTCCCACCAGCCCCAGACCAACCCGCTGCTCGACAACATCGAGGCGATGACCGTGACGGGCCGCGGGCCGCACGGCGCCCTCCGCCTGCTCCTCGCCAGCGACGACAACCAGAGCGCGAACCAGATCACCCGGTTCTACTCGCTGCGGATCGCGCCGCGGATTGTTGCGGCGGGATGAAATCCGCTCCCGGTCGCGTTGGCCCTCACGGCAGAGCAGCAGGTGAGACGTGGAGGCGAAAGCGTGGCGGAACAACGGGGCTGGGCGAAACGACTCGCGGGGTACGCATGGCGTCATCCCAAGGACGTCGTCCTCGCGCTCGGGGCCTCGCTCGGCGGCATGGGCGTCATGGCGCTCGTCCCGCTGATCACGAAGGTGATCATCGACGACGTGATCGGGAACCACTCCCGGTCCATGGCGACGTGGGCGGGCGTGCTCATCGGCGCGGCCGTCGTCGTCTACGTCCTCGCGTTCGTCCGCCGCTACTACGGGGGCCGGCTCGCCCTCGACGTCCAGCACGACCTGCGTACGGAGATGTACGGGTCGATCACCCGGCTCGACGGCCGGCGCCAGGACGAGCTGTCGACCGGGCAGGTCGTGGGGCGCGCCACCAGTGACCTCCAGCTGATCCAGGGCCTGCTCTTCATGCTCCCGATGACCATCGGGAACGTCCTGCTCTTCCTCATCTCCCTGGTGATCATGGCGTGGCTGTCGCCGCCGCTGACCCTGGTCGCGCTCGCCGTCGCCCCCGCCATCTGGTTCATCGCCAAGCGCAGCCGCACCCGGCTGCACCCCGCCACCTGGTACGCGCAGGCGCAGGCCGCCGCCGTGGCCGGGGTCGTCGACGGGTCCGTCAGTGGCGTCCGCGTCGTGAAGGGGTTCGGGCAGGAGGAGCAGGAGACCGGGAAGCTCAAGACGGTCGGCCGCAGGCTCTTCGCGGGACGGCTCCGCACCGTCCGGCTGAACTCGAAGTACACCCCCGCGCTCCAGGCCGTGCCCGCCCTCGGGCAGGTCGCGATGCTGGCCCTCGGCGGCTGGCTCGCCGTGCACGGAGAGGTCACGCTCGGCACGTTCGTCGCGTTCTCCTCGTACCTCGCCCAGCTCGTCGGTCCCGTACGGATGCTCGCGGTCGTCCTCACCGTCGGGCAGCAGGCGCGGGCGGGTGTCGAGCGCGTCCTCGAACTCATCGACACCGAGCCCTCGCTGACCGACGGCACGAAGGAGCTTCCCGCGGACGCCCCCGCGACCGTCGAGTTCGACGACGTGTCCTTCGCGTACGCGGACGCCGAGGACCGCCCCGTCCTCAACGGCCTCTCCTTCGGGATCAGGGCCGGTGAGACCCTCGCCGTCGTCGGCTCGTCCGGCTCCGGCAAGTCCACCGTCTCGCTGCTGCTCCCGCGCTTCTACGACGTCACGCACGGCGCCGTCCTCGTCGGCGGGCACGACGTGCGCGAGCTGACGACGGCGTCGCTGCGCGCCGCGATCGGGCTCGTCCCGGAGGACTCGTTCCTGTTCTCCGACACCGTCGGCGCCAACATCGCGTACGGCTTCCCGGACGCGACGCAGGAGCAGATCGAGACGGCCGCGCGCGCCGCGCAGGCCCACGGCTTCATCAGCGCGCTGCCCGACGGCTACGACACCACGGTCGGCGAACACGGCCTCACCCTCTCCGGCGGCCAGCGCCAGCGCGTCGCGCTCGCCCGCGCCATCCTCACCGACCCCCGCCTCCTCGTCCTCGACGACGCGACGTCCGCCGTCGACGCCCGCGTCGAGCACGAGATCCACGAGGCGCTCGCGCACGTGATGGCGGGCCGTACGACGCTGCTCATCGCGCACCGCCGCTCCACCCTCGGCCTCGCCGACCGGATCGCCGTCCTCGACGGCGGGCGGCTCGCCGCGATCGGCACGCACGAGGAGCTGGAGGCAGGATCGCCGCTGTACCGGCGCCTGCTCACCGACCCCGACGAGTTGGGCGGAGTGTCACCGGGACACACCCCGCCCGTCGCGGGGGAGCCGGTGGAGGACACCTCCGTACGGGACGAACTCGACGCCGAGTTCGACGCCGAGCGCGGCGTCACCCCCAGGCTGTGGACGGGCGACCGCGAGCCGCGGGACGCCGCGCTCGCCGGGTCGCCCGCGACGCCGGAACTCCTCGCGCAGGTCGACGCGCTGCCACCGGCCACCGACACCCCCGACGTCGACGAGACGCGGGCCGTCACGGCCGAGGAGTCGTACGGGCTTCGTCGCCTGCTGCGCGGATTCCGGGCGCCGCTGCTGATCAGCCTCGCGCTCGTCGCCGTCGACGCGGGCATGGGCCTGCTGCTGCCGATCCTCATCCGGCACGGCATCGACGAGGGCGTCTCGCAGCTCGCGATCGGCGCGGTGTGGGCGGCGGCCGGGCTCGGCCTCGTCGCCGTGCTCGTGCAGTGGGCCGCGCAGTTCGGCGAGACGCGGATGACGGGACGTACCGGCGAGCGAGTGCTCTACTCGCTCCGGCTCAAGATCTTCTCCCAGCTCCAGCGGCTCGGACTCGACTTCTACGAGCGGGAGTTGACGGGTCGCATCATGACCCGCATGACCACCGACGTCGACGCGCTCTCGACGTTCCTGCAAACCGGGCTCGTCACCGCGTTCGTCTCCCTCGTCACGTTCTTCGGCATCATGGTCGCGCTCCTCGTGATCGACGTACAGCTCGCGCTGGTCGTCTTCGCGACGCTGCCGCCGCTGATCGTCGGGACGTTCTTCTTCCGGCGCTCCAGCGTCAAGGCGTACGAGCTGGCGCGCGAGCGGATCTCCGTCGTGAACGCCGACCTCCAGGAGACGGTGGCCGGGCTGCGGATCGTGCAGGCCTTCCGGCGTGAGCGGGACGGCAGCGCGAAGTTCGCCGCGGGCAGCGCCAGTTACCGCAAGGCGCGGATCCGCGGCCAGTGGCTGATCTCCGTGTACTTCCCGTTCGTGCAGCTCCTGTCGGCGGTGGCGACCGCGGCCGTCCTCGCGGTGGGCGCGCACCGGGTCGACGCGGGCACCCTGACGACGGGCGCACTGGTCGCGTATCTCCTCTACATCGACCTGTTCTTCGCGCCCGTGCAGCAGCTCTCCCAGGTCTTCGACGGCTACCAGCAGGCCACCGTCTCGCTCGGCCGCATCCAGGAACTGCTGCGCGAGCCGACGTCGACGAAGAACGCCGAACGCCCCCGCGAGGTGCCGTCGCTGCGCGGCGAGATCGCCTTCGAGGACGTGGACTTCGCGTACGGGTCCGCCGACAAGCCGGAGGTCGCCCTGAGCGATGTGGACCTGCGCATCCCCGCCGGGCAGACCGTCGCGTTCGTCGGCGAGACCGGCGCGGGCAAGTCGACCCTCGTCAAGCTCGTCGCCCGGTTCTACGACCCGACGGGGGGCCGGGTCACCGCCGACGGCATCGACCTGCGCGAACTCGACCTCACCGGCTACCGGCACCGGCTCGGCGTCGTCCCGCAGGAGGCCTACCTCTTCCCCGGCACGGTCCGCGACGCGATCGCCTACGGCCGGCCCGGCGCGAGCGACGCCGAGGTGGAGGCGGCGGCGCGGGCCGTCGGCGCGCACGAGATGATCGCGACGCTCGACGGCGGCTACCTCCACGAGGTCGCGGAGCGGGGCCGCAACCTCTCCGCCGGGCAGCGGCAGTTGATCGCCCTGGCCCGCGCCGAACTCGTCGACCCGGACATCCTCCTGCTCGACGAGGCGACCGCCGCCCTCGACCTCGCCACCGAGGCCCAGGTCAACCAGGCCACGGACCGCATCTCCGGAAAGCGCACCACCCTGGTCGTCGCCCACCGCCTGACGACGGCGGCCCGCGCGGACCGGGTGGTCGTCATGGACGACGGCCGGGTCGCGGAGGACGGCACGCACGACGAACTGCTGCAACTGGACGGGAAGTACGCGGCGCTGTGGCGGACGTTCCTGGGGGAGCCGGTGGCGGCCGACGAGGTCAGCTCTTCGACGTGAGGCACGCAACCGCCGGCCGGTCTGGTGCGTCAGTTCACCAGTACGCTGGTGCGGATGTGACGGGAGGGGCTGTGGTGCGCGGACGAGGGCTCGGTGAAGGCGGCATACGTACGCCGCGCGCGCCCCGCGGGGTGCTCGCGCCGGCCCTGTCCGTACTGGTCGCCGCGGCCCTGCTGGTCCTCGCGGGCCCCACGGTCACCGGCGTTCAGGCCGCCTCGCTGTGCGGGGGACACAATGCGCGCACGCTGCACTTCGAGACGGGCCGCACGGTCGTCTACAAGAACAGCGGCTACGTCTGCGCCGTCACCTACGCCAAGCGCACCGGCGCCCGCCGCACCATGTCCGTGAGCGTCCAGGCCCGCGGCAACCGGGCCGTCGTCGACAAGGGCCGCTACAGCCGGCACGCGGGCCCGATCACCGTGCACGCAGGGCACCGCTGCGTCCGAGTGAAGGGCTCCGTGGGCGCGAAGTCGGTGCGCAGCGGCTGGATCCTGTGCTGAACGGGGCTCCGGGTGCGGTTGCGGTGTTCGGCCGCGGCCCTCACACCGTGACCGCGCAGCCCACCGGTTTGCTGCCGCCCAGGGTCACGTAGAGCGAGGTCGACGGCGGGCACGCCGAGCGGGACAGGACTGCCGTGAGCACCCGGTACCGCGGGGCGTCCCGGTCCGTGCCTGCGCAGGCCGTCTCGCGGACCTGGCCCTTGCCCGCCGCCGTGAGGCAGTCGCCGACGATCGTGCGGGGGCCGCCGCCGCGACCCGGGTCGCCGGGGTGCGGGGGAGCCAGATTGCGCATGCAGGCGTAGCCGCGGTCCACGGCCCCGTCGCCGTTCTCGTCGGCCGCGGGCCGCCTCTCGCTGATGTGCAGCACGAAGTCGGTGCGGGCGGGGCACGCGGGCCCGTCCGACGTCTCCCCGTCGTGCCGGGCGACGACCCGTGCCACGGCCCGCTCGCTGCGGCACGGCACCTCGTTGAACGACGCGCGCCCGCGCGAACTGCACTCGTCCACGGCGAGGAACACCGCCCCGTACCCGGAGGACGCGCGCGAGGACGGCCGGTCAACGGAAGCGCCCGGGGAGCCCTGACACCCGGCGAGCGCGAGTACGAGCGTGAGCGCCAGTACCGGCACCGCGCACACCCCACCGACCCACCGCCCAAACATGGCAAAACCCCCCGACGTCCCCGCCCAGCGTGGCCCGTGGCGACGGGCGCACGCCAGGTGTGCGGGGGGCTTTGCGCCAGTTGGCGGTGGCGTGCGCCGATCGCGGCGTACGCCCGCTACGGACGGGTCAGTACGACAGCCCGTAGCCGATCGGGTAGAGGACCTGCGCAGGGTCGTCGGCCTTCTGTACGGGCACCGGCAGCTTCCCGCGCGGGTCCGCCTTCCCCGCCAACACCCGTACGGCGGCCCGCAGTTCGACATCGATCCACGAGTACGCCGCCACATGCGCGTCGGCGGCGGCCAGTTGGGCGACGTCGTACGGGTTGCGCATGGACAGCGTCACGACCGGCACCCCGGTCTCCGCCACCGCGTTCACCAGCGACTGCTGCGCGCTGCCCGCGGCGACGTTGTACGTGCCGATGACCACGGCGTCCTTGCCCTTCGCCGCCGCGACGGCCTGCGCGATCGTCGCCTGGGTGGGCGTCGTGCCGGTCGCCAACACCGTTGCGGTGAAGCCCAGTTCGGTGAACGCCGAGCCGATCGCGGTGGTCGGCGGGCCGTCGCTGAGGGACGGGGAGGCGGGGTTGGCGCCGAGTACGAGCACGTTCTTGTGCGTACGCCGGGACAGCGGCAGCAGCCCCTTCTTGTTGACCAGGAGCGTCGTCGTGCGCTCGGCGATCCGGTCGGCCGTGGCGAGGTGCGCGGGGGTGCCGACGGTGCGGTCGACGCCCGACTGAGGGACGTAGGGCTCCTTGAAGAGCCCCAGCTTCGACTTCAGACGCAGCACGCGCAGGATCGACTCGTCGAGCCGCGCCTCGGTCAGCTCGCCGCTCCTGACGGCGTCGAGGACCCCGTTCCAGGCGACGGACAGCGTCGGCGGGTTGAGCAGCTGGTCGACGCCGGCCTTGAGGGCCAGTACGGGCACGCGGTCGTCGCCGTACTTGTCGCGGACGCCCTGCATGCCGAGCGAGTCGGTCACCACGACGCCGTCGTAGCCGAGTTGCTCGCGCAGGATGCCGGTGAGGATGGGGCGGGAGAGCGTCGCCGGGTCCTCGCTCGGGTCGAGCGCCGGGACGACGATGTGGGCCGTCATGATCGAGTCGATGCCGGCCGCGATCGCCGCCTTGAACGGCGGCGCGTCCAACTGCTCCCACTGCTCACGGGTGTGGCTGATGTACGGGATCCCGGTGTGGCTGTCCGTCGCTGTGTCCCCGTGTCCGGGGAAGTGCTTGGCGGTCGAGGCGATGTGCGACGACTGGTAGCCCTTGACCTGCGCCGCCACGAGGCCCGCGACGGCCTTCGGGTCCGCGCCGAAGGAGCGTACGCCGATGACGGGGTTGGCCGGGTTGACGTTGACGTCGGCGTCGGGCGCGTAGTCCTGCCGGATGCCGATGGCGCGCAGCTCGGCGCCCGCGATCTGCCCTGCCCTGCGCGCGTCCTCCCGGGAGCCGCTCGCGCCGAACGCCATCGCGCCGGGGAGCAGGGTGGCGGGCTTGCCGACGCGGGCGACGATGCCGTGCTCCTGGTCGGTGGAGATCAACAGCGGTATACGGGACGGCTGTTGGAGCCCCACCTTCTGTATCCCGTTGCTGAGGTCGGCTATCTGGTGCGGGTCGCGGACGTTGTGCGCCCACGCGAAGTAGATGATGCCGCCGAGCTTGTACGTGTCGATGAGCTCGGCGGCGGTGCGGACGCCGATCTCCTCGAGGTTGGCGTCGATGTCGGCCTGGTCGGGGGCGGTGGCCGAGTGGCCGTACACCCGCATCACGAAGAGCTGGCCGACCTTCTCCTCCAGGGACATCCCGGAGATGATCTTCCTGAGGGCCTGCTCGGAGGCGGGGGTGGCCCCCGCGGCACCCGCGGCCCGTGCAGTGGTGGCGCTGAGGCCGACCGCCGTGGTGCCGATGGTGGCGGCGGCGAGCACGGTACGTCTGGACAGTGGCACGATCGCTCCTTCCGGAGGAGGCGCGGACCCTGAAAATAACTTCCGCGCGCAACGAGTATCCGGAAAATTACTGCCAGTCAAGAGGCTGTGTAGGTGCGGGAGTTGGGTGGCGGGCCCTTGGGGAGGGGGCCGCCACCGGCACTTTGGAGGGGGCGCACCGGTGGCGGCGACACTGCCGGCCGCAGGCGGCGGAGAGGGTTCGTCAGCGTTCGCAGCCAGCAGCGATGCCGACACCGCACTGCGGTGACTCTCCGGCAGCGTGTCCTTCTGACGGAAGCATGCGGGTCCGGGTTCCCGGAATTCGGGGATTTCGTGAAATCGGTGCGCAGGTGGTGAACGGGGTTGCCGTGGTCGGGCCCACCGCACGGCCCGCCCACCCGCACGGGGCTCCGCCCCGGACCCCGCGCCTCAAGCGCCGGCGGGGCTTGATTTTGCCACCCGTGCCCGGCGGTGAATCGGGTCACATGGAGCCCCTGCGGCAGACGGGGAAAACCCTGCCCTCACGCCGACCGTGCAACATCCTGCCCTCACGCCGACCGTGCAACATCCTTCCCCTGCGCCGGGTGGGCAATTTAAGCCCCTGCGGCGATTGAGCAGCGGGGTGCGGGGCGGAGCCCCGATCTTTTGAGCCCCGCCGGCGATTGAGGCGCGGGGTCCGGGGCGGAGCCCCGTGGCGTCGGCGACAGGGGCCGCCATGAACACCCGGGCTAGGCCGACTCGTTCAGCAACCGCGCAACGTGCTCCCGCCCCGCCCCCAGCAACCCCGACAGAGGAACCGCCGCCGGATACCACCGCGCCTCGTACTCCCAGCACAACCACCCGTCCCACCCCTCCCGACTCAGCACCTCCACACACTCCGCCAGCGGCAGCACCCCCGCCCCCAGCGCCAGCGGAACCGTGTCGTCGGGCCCCGCGATGTCCTTGACCTGCACGTATCCGAGGTACGGAGAAAGCGCCGCGTACGAGGAGGCCGGCTGCTCGCCGCCGAGCCACGTGTGCATCACGTCCCACAACGCCCCCACGTTGCGGTGCCCGACAAGGCCGAGGACGCGGGACGCCGCCGCCCCCGTGCGATGCGAGTCGTGCGTCTCGAGCAGCACCTGCACCCCACGGTCCGCCGCATACTCGGCGGCCACGCCCAGCCGCCGCGCCGCCGTGGCATCCGCCTCCTCGGGTCCCTGCTCATCGCCCCCGCCCGGGAAGACGCGTACGTACCGGGCGCCCAGGTCGTGCGCGAGGTCCACCAGGGCCCGCACCTCGTCGAGCACCGGACCGTCCTCGCTCGGCGCCGCCACGCGCGCGTACCCGGCCACACCCAGGACCTCCACCCCGGCGGCCTTGAACCGGGCGGCGGCGTCCGCCCGTTGCTCACGGTCGATCCCAGGATGCACCGGCTCCTCGGGGTGCGCGCGCAGTTCGACGCCGTGATATCCGTGCGCGGTGGCGAGCGCGAGCACGTCGTCGAGGGGGAGACCAGGGACACCGAGGGTGGAGAACGCCAGTTTCATGGGCGGGACCCTACCCGTCAGTCCGCCGTCCTATGGAGGGTCATTTTCCAGTCCTGGCCGATCAGATCCGCTCCGAACGAGCGGTGCGGCTTCTCGCCGACGAGTACGAACCCGTGCCGCTGGTAGATCGAACGGGCCGACTTCAGCACGTCGTTCGTCCACAGCACCAGCTCCCGGTAGCCGACGCCCCGCGCGAAATCGGCGACCGCCCGCACCAGCCGGTCGCCGATGCCGAGCCCCCGCGCCTCCGGCTCGACGAGCAGCAACCGCAACCGCGCGGTACCCGGCGCCTCGTCCCGTACGCACATCACGCAGCCCACCGGACGGCCGTCCAGCTCGGCGATCCACACCCGCTCCAGGTGCGGGTCGTGGTCCTGCGCGAAGTCGGCGACGATGCGGGCGACCAGGCCCTCGTAGTCCGCGTTCCAGCCGAACTCGGCGGCGTACAAGGCCCCGTTGCGCGCCACGATCCAGCCCAGGTCTCCGGGGCCGGGATCGCGCAGCAGGACGTTCTCGGGGTGCGGGGCCGCGCGGCCGTCGCCGAGCACCTCGCGCACGGTGCGCAGCGCGTCGGAGAGGCGGTCGCGGTCGGTGGCGGGGACGGTGTCGAGGAGCGCGCCCACGGTTTCCCGCGAGCGCTCCTCCAGCAGCTCGGAGGTGCTCCGGCCGCGCGCGGTGAGGGTGATGCGGCGCCGCCGCGAGTCCCGCTCGGACGAGCCGCGCTCGACGAGCCCGTCCCGCTCGAACTTGTTGAGGATGCGGCTCAAGTACCCGGCGTCCAGGCTCAGTCGGACGCGCAGATCGGCTACGTCGACCCTCTCCGTGTGCGCCAGCTCGTACAGCACGCGGGACTCGGTGAGGGTGTACGGGGCGTACAGATGGCGGCTGTAGTCGAGCGCGCCGATCACGTTCGTGTAGAAGCGGTTGAAGGACCGGATGTCGTGCACGGTCATGGTCATCGACCTCGCTGCTCGGACAGTTGACTCAGTCAGAGGTTCGGGGTGCTGACCACAGTACGCCGGGGGCGGGGAGGCGTCCACGCGCCGGGCGTCCGCGGCGCCCCGCGAAGGCGGCTCCCGGTCAAGTCCGTGCATGCGGCAGGTATAGCGGTTCAAGGACGGCCCATGGGTTGGCCAAGCCCACCCGTGGCGTTGTCCCCGAGTTCATCGCGGGCCTCCTCCGCGCCACATCCCACGCGCCGCACAGTGGTCCAACGGCCCGTCGCACGCGGGCCGTTGGCATGCCCGGACTTCCGGCACCACACCCCAGGGGACACTCATGGCCGAACTCACCCGACGTAGACTCCTCGGCTCCGCGGCAGGCGCCGTCGGCGGCGCCGCCGCACTCTCCCTCCTTCCGCCCAGCGTCCAGAAGGCGGTCGCCGCGGGCCCGCCCCGCAAGGGCTCGCTGCGCGACATCGAGCACGTCGTGATGCTGATGCAGGAGAACCGCTCCTTCGACCACTACTTCGGCACGCTCAAGGGCGTCCGCGGCTTCAACGACCCCGAGGCGCGGAAGCTGGGCACCGGCCGCTCGGTCTTCTATCAGCCCGACGCCGAGAATCCGAAGGGCTACCTGCTCCCGTTCCACCTGGACACGCACACCTCCAGCGCTCAGGCCATCCCCTCCACCAGCCATGCCTGGTCGGTCCAGCACGAGGCCTGGAACGGCGGGAGCATGGACCAGTGGCTGCCGGCCCACCGCAAGGCCGACGGCGTCAACGGCCCCTATGTGATGGGCTATTACACCCGTAAGGACATCCCGTTCCAGTTCGCGCTCGCGGAGACGTTCACGATCTGCGACAACTACTTCTGTTCCGTCTTCGGCCCGACGTGGCCCAATCGCCTCTACTGGATGACCGGTTCGATCGACCCGGGCGGGACGCAGGGCGGCCCGGTCCTCAACAACACGGCGCCGCAGCCCTACCGCTGGACGACGTACGCCGAACGCCTCCAGGCCGCCGGTGTCAGCTGGAAGGTCTACCAGCAGGACGACGACTACGGCTGCAACATGCTGGAGCAGTTCGCGAGCTTCAAGGACGCGAAGCCCGGCTCCGATCTCTACGAGCGCGGGATGCGCCCGCAACCCGAGGGGACCTTTGAGGACGATGCCCGGAACGACCGGCTCCCGGCGGTCAGCTGGATCATGCCGACGTCCTACGAGTCCGAGCACCCGGACTATCTGCCGGCGGCCGGGGCCGACTTCGTCGCCCGCAAGATAGAGGCGATAGCCAGTAATCCGAAGGTCTGGGCGAAGACCGCCTTCATCCTCAACTACGACGAGAACGACGGCCTGTTCGACCACGTGGCCCCGCCCACGCCCCCGGCCGGCACGGCGGGCGAGTTCGTCCAGGGCCTGCCCATCGGTGGCGGCTTCCGGGTCCCCGCGATCATCGTCTCGCCCTGGACGGTGGGCGGCTGGGTGGCCTCGGAGGCCTTCGACCACACGTCGGCGCTGCAGTTCCTGGAGCGGTTCACGGGTGTGCGGGAGCCGAACGTCACCGACTGGCGACGCGACACGTTCGGCGACCTCACCTCCGCCTTCCGCTTCTCTCACGCCCGCCCCACGCCTCCCGGACTCCCCGACGACACGGCGCGGCAGTGGGAGCGGGCGAAGGGCGACGTGGCCACCCTGCCGAAGCCGACGCTGCCGGGCGCGGACCAGTCCTTCCCGGAGCAGGAGAGGGGTGGCAGGCCCCACGTGTGACGCTGCCGCGCGGGGCGGCCGGGGCCGTGGCGGGGCCGGTGTCAGGCGCCGCCCCGGCCTCCCGGCCACGCCGCCAGTGCGAACTCGGCCGCCCCCGCCAGCTCCCGCGCGTCGGCGCCGTCCCGTGCGCGCTGCGACAGGCCCTGCACCACGGCGGCGAAGTACGAGGCGAGGGCGGTCGTGTCCGTGTCCTTCGGCAGTTCGCCCGCCGCCCGTGCCTGGCGCAGCCGCTCCTCGAAGGAGGCGACTCCGGCGTTGCGCACGTCGCGCAGGAACGCGGCGACCTCCGCGTCCTGCTCCGTCACGTTGGTCGCGGCGCTGTTGGCCAGGCAGCCCGCGGGGTGCGAGGGGTCCGCGTAGACGCGGGCGGCCTCGCGCAGGATGCGGGCGAACGCCGCGTACGCCGTAGCCTCCTCGGCGAGCGCCACACCGACGAACGCGCCGACGGGGGACCGCCCGTAGACCTCGACGGCCTCCCTGAACAGCGTCTTCTTGTCCCCGAACGCGGCGTACAGGCTGGCTGGGCGGATGCCCATGGCGGCGGTCAGTTCGCCCACCGAGGTCGCCTCGTAGCCCCGCTCCCAGAACAGCCGCACGGCCACGGCCAGCGCCGCGTCGCGATCGAACGTGCGCGGCCGTCCGCGCGGCCGGGCCTTGCCCTCAGTCGTACCGCCAGTCATGCCGCCACTGTATCGGCTCTTCTTGAGCGAGCGCTCAAGAAGAGTGCTACGGTCCACCCGAGTTCTTCTTGAGTCATCGCTCAATAAATACCGATGATCGCGGAATTGGAGGCATGACACATGGCGACGACGGACGAAGGCCACACCCTCGCCGGCTGGACCGGCTGCGCCGTGGCCACCCTCGGCTCGGCCATCATTGGTGCGGGCGTCGTCGGCTGGCGCCCCGGAATCTGGCTGGGCCTCGCCGCCCTGCCGCTGGCGGCACTGACGGTGTGGGCCCTGCACCTGACCGGCTGGGGCAAACCGCCGACACCACGCCCGGCCGACCAACACCCTTTGACCCGGCGGGACTTGACCGCCCGTACTGGCCACCCGAACTGCCTCGGCTGCCGCCTGGCGGGCCGCCGCGACCGGGCCACCCCGCGGTGAACTCGTACTGCACCTCGTAGAGATGGCCGGCCTTCACCATGACCGTCGCCTCGATGGGGCGCTCACCGTCGGTGAGGGCGACGCGCAAGGAACGCAACACGGGCAGGTCGAGAGCCTGGAGGTGCTGCGCGCCTACGCCGGGGCGCTCGGCGGCGAGGTCGCGGTGTTCGTCCAGCGCGGCGACGTGTCCGTCAAGGTGGCCTGAGCGGCGGTCGGCTCGGTAGCCCGACGCGCGCCGCGCCGCCCGGACGGGGCGGCCCGCCCGTCCACGAACCCGACTGTGACGCCGAACTCCGGTATGTCCGCGCTTTGCCGTCACAGTCACACAGTCGCGGGGGCGGCGTACGGAGCGCGTTACGCCCTCGCACCTCGCCCGTGCCTACATACGCGGCTTACCCGTCGACCCCCGCACCACCAGTTCCCCGCCCACCTCCACGATCCGCCCCTTGGGCGCCGCCTCGCGGCCCATCGCGATGCGGCCCGCTCGGGCCGCCGCCTCGGCCAGGGGGAGGTGGAAGGTCGTCAGGGGAGGGGCCGCGTCGATGCTGAAGGGGAGGTCGTCGAAGCCGACCACCGAGACGTCCTGCGGGATGCGCAGGCCCGCCTCCCGCAGGGCCGCGCACGCGCCGAGCGCCACGCTGTCGTTCGCCGCCACCACGGCTGTCAAGTCTGGTTCGCGGGCGAGGAGTTCGGCCGTCGCCTCGTAGCCCGACGTACGGTCGTACGAGCCGTGGGCCACTAGGCCGTCCGACTCGCGCACCCCCGCCGCGGCGAGGGCCGCGCGGTGGCCCTCCAGGCGGTGGCGGGTCGTCGTGCGTTCCTCGGGGCCGCCGACGTAGCCGATCCTGCGGTGGCCCAGCCCCAACAGATGCTCCGTCAACTCCCGCGCCCCGCCCCGGTTGTCGAAGGTCAGCGCCACCGCGTCGGTGTCCGGCACCGGCGGTCGGCCGCACAGCACCACCCGCGTCCCTGCCTCCGCGAGTCGTCGCAACTTGGCTGCCACGGCCGCGACATGGGCCTCGTTCTCGATCGCCCCGCCGGTGAGGACGACCGCCGCAGCGCGCTGGCGTTGGAGGAGGGTCAGGTAGGTGAGTTCGCGTTCCGGTTCGCCGCCCGTGTTGCAGACCACCGCGAGCCGCTCGCCGCCCGCCCGGCCACCGGGCCCGACGATCTCCGACTGCACCGCGGAGGCCATGATCCCGAAGAACGGGTCGGCGATGTCGTTGACCAGGACTCCGACCAGGTCGGAGGTGGCGGCGGCGAGGGCGCTGGCCGGCCCGTTGAGCACATAGTCCAGGTCGTCCACGGCCTTGAGCACCCGCTCGCGCGTACTCGTGGCGACGGGATAGTTCCCGTTCAGCACGCGCGAGACGGTGGCGGGGGACACCTGCGCGCGGGCGGCCACATCCGCCAGGGTCACGGTCATCGAGTCTGCCTCCGTGAAGGGTCCCGGGCCCGCGGTAGCACTCCCGAGGCCCCGGTCTCGTATCCGCTCTTGTCCGAGCGGCAGTCCAGAGGCTAGCTTCTCCTTGTATAGAAAGCGCTTGCTACGAAGGATTCGGCAGGCGCCGCCCCGCGTATGCGGCCATACCGGGGCACGAGTGGCCGGCCGGCCGGAGGAAGGGACTCACGTGACACGCAAGACGGTGCGCATCGCCATGAACGGTGTGACGGGGCGCATGGGCTACCGCCAGCACCTCGTCCGCTCCATCCTCGCGCTGCGCGAGCAGGGCGGACTCGACCTCGGTGACGGCACGGTGCTGTGGCCCGAGCCGGTCCTCGTCGGGCGCCGCGAGCACGCCCTGAAGGCGATCGCCGAGCAGCACGGCCTCGACCCGGCGAACATCTCCACCGATGTGGACGCCGTGCTCGCCGACGACAGCATCGAGATCTTCTTCGACGCCGCGATGACCCACACGCGTGAGGACTTCCTCAAGAAGGCGATCGCCGCCGGAAAGCACATCTACACCGAGAAGCCGACCGCCACGGGCCTGGAGGGCGCCATCGAGCTGGCGCGGCTCGCGCGCGCGGCGGGCGTCAAGTCCGGTGTCGTGCAGGACAAGTTGTTCCTGCCGGGGCTGCTGAAGCTGAAGCGGCTGATCGACGGCGGGTTCTTCGGGCGGATTCTCTCCGTGCGGGGTGAATTCGGGTACTGGGTGTTCGAAGGGGACTGGCAGGAGGCCCAGCGGCCGTCCTGGAACTACCGCTCGGAGGACGGCGGCGGCATCGTCGTCGACATGTTCCCGCACTGGGAGTACGTGCTGAACGGGCTGTTCGGCCGCGTGACCTCCGTCAACGCCCTTGCCGCCACGCACGTCCCGACCCGCTGGGACGAGAACGGCAAACCCTACGAGGCCACCGCCGACGACTCCGCGTACGGCATCTTCGAGATCGAGGGCGGCATCGTCGCGCAGATCAACTCGAGCTGGGACGTGCGCGTCAACCGCGACGAGCTGGTCGAGTTCCAGGTCGACGGGACCGAGGGTTCCGCCGTCGCGGGGCTTCGCAACTGCCGTGTGCAGCACCGGTCCGCGACCCCCAAGCCCGTGTGGAACCCGGACCTGCCCGCCACCTACTCCTTCCGCGACCAGTGGCAGGAAGTGCCGGACAACACCGAGTTCGACAACGGCTTCAAGGTCCAGTGGGAGCTGTTCCTCCGGCACGTCTACGCGGGCGCCGACTACCACTGGGACCTGCTGGCCGGCGCGCGCGGCGTGCAGATGGCCGAGCTGGGGCTCAAGTCCTCGGCTGAGGGCCGTCGCCTCGACGTTCCGGAGATCTCGCTGTGACCATCCATCTCCCTGATGCAGCGGGGCAGTTGAAGACCTACGAGCCGCGCGCCGAGCCCCTCACCTTCGACACCGGCGCCGCGCTCGCGTCCCGCGTCGTGTTCTCGGCGGCGCACGTCGTCGCCGACCCGCTCGCCGACACCACCCCGGACTCCCCGGCCGCCGTCGACTGGGACGCCACCCTCGCCTTCCGCCGCCACCTGTGGTCGCACGGCCTCGGCGTCGCGGAGGCCATGGACACCGCGCAGCGCGGCATGGGCCTGGACTGGGCGGGCGCCGCCGAGCTGATCCGCCGCTCGGCCGCCGAGGCGAAGACCGTCGGCGGCCGGATCGCGGTCGGCGTCGGCACCGACCAGCTCGCGCCCGGCGCCGGTCTCGACGAGGTCCGCAGGGCGTACGAGGAGCAGCTCGCGGTCGCCGAAGAGGCCGGCGCCCAGGTCATCCTCATGGCCTCACGGGCGCTCGCCGCCGCGGCCTCCGGGCCCGAGGAGTACGCCGAGGTCTACGGCCACCTTCTCCGGCAGGCCACCGAGCCCGTCGTCCTGCACTGGCTCGGCCCGATGTTCGACCCTGCCCTGGAGGGCTACTGGGGCTCGTCCGACCTCGACACCGCCACCGACACCTTCGTCGACATCATCAAGGCGCACTCCGACAAGGTCGACGGCATCAAGGTCTCCCTCCTGGAGGCCCGGCGCGAGATCGACATCCGCCGCCGCCTCCCGAACGGCGTGCGCTGCTACACCGGCGACGACTTCAACTACCCGGAGCTGATCGCCGGCGACGACCGCGGCTTCAGCCACGCACTGCTCGGCATCTTCGACCCGCTGGGCCCGCTCGCCGCGAAGGCGGTACGCACCCTCGACACCGGAGACGTGGACGGGTTCCGTCAACTCCTGCATCCGACCGTCGAGTTGTCGCGCCATCTGTTCCAGGCGCCGACCCGCTTCTACAAGACCGGCGTCGTGTTCCTCGCCTGGCTCTCCGGTCACCAGGACCACTTCGCGATGGTCGGCGGGCAGCAGTCCTCGCGCTCACTGCCGCACTTCGCGCGCGCCTACCAACTCGCCGACGAACTGGGCCTGTTCCCGAAGCCGGAACTCGCCGAGGCCCGAATGAAGAACCTGCTCGCCCTGTACGGAGTGACCTCTTGAGCGGCCCGACCCCCTTCACCGCCGATCCCCGATTCTCCATCAATCAGATGACGGTGAAGCAGCTGTCTATCTCTGAACTGGCCGCTGTCTGCGGCGAGTTGGGTGTCCGGAACCTCGGCACCTGGCGCGCGCCCGTCCAGGAGTACGGCGTCGAGGCCGCGGCGAAGCTGCTGCGCGACGCCGGTCTGAACGTCACCACACACTGCCGCGGCGGCTTCCTCACCGCGGTCGACGAGACGGAACGCAAGGCCGCGATCGAGGACAACAAGCGGGCCGTCGACGAGTGCGTGACGCTCGGCACGAACGTCCTGGTGCTCGTCTCGGGCGGCCTCCCGGCCGGTTCGTACGACCTGGTGGGCGCCCGGGAGCGGATCGGTGACGCGCTCGTCGAACTCGCCCCGTACGCGGCCGAGCGCGGTGTGCGGCTCGCGATCGAGCCGCTGCACCCGATGTACGCGTCCGATCGCTGCGTCGTCTCGACGCTCGCGCAGGCCCTGGACATCGCCGAACGCTTCCCGGCGGAGCAGGTCGGCGTCTGCGTGGACACGTACCACATCTGGTGGGACGACCGGGCGCCCGCGCAGATCGCGCGGGCCGGGGCGCAGGGGCGTATCGCGACGTTCCAACTCGCCGACTGGACCACCCCGTTGCCGGAGGGCGTGCTCAACGGGCGCGGTCAGATCGGCGACGGCGCGATCGACATGCGGTACTGGCGCGGTCTCGTCGAGGCGCAGGGGTACACGGGGCCCATCGAGGTCGAGCTGTTCAACGACGGTCTGTGGGCCCGCGACGGGCGCGAGGTGCTGGCGGAGACGGCGGAGCGGTTCACGGCTCACGCCGCGTAGAAAGTTTTCTCCGCAACCACGTACAACCCTTCGCGCGGTCCGCGTGTCGTATTGGGTGTCGGAACACCCTGGGGGGGCGATCTGGGGGGATCGAGGTTCCGGCGCAGGAGGGGGAAAGCCCGAGGGGCCCGGTCCGCGGACCGGGCCCCTCGCAGCGCTTCACGGCCAAGAGCGCATCACGACCAAATGGCCCTCGTCGTCAGAAGAAGACCCCGCAGCGCAGCAGCACGTTCGCGTACGGACGTGCCTCTCCCGTGCGGACCACGAGGCGCGCGTGCGCCGACAGCGCCTTCAGCTCCTCGTGCGTGACGAAGCCGAGGGGCTCCAGCCGGTCCTGGAGGAGTTCCGCGGTGTCCGGATTCGCGTCCCGGACCTCGCGGGCCGCCGTGGCCGCCTCCACCACCAGCTCGTCGAGCAGCCCGTCGAGCACCTCCGCGAAGGCCGGGACACCGGCCCGGAAGGCGAGGTCGACGACGCGCGGGCCCGCCGGGATCGGCATGCCCGCGTCGCAGATCAGCACCCCGTCGCCGTGCCCCAACTCCGCGAGGGCGCCCGCCAGATGGCGGTTGAGTATGCCTGCCTTCTTCACAGCGCGGCGACCTCCTCCGCCGTCGGGTACGAGGCCTGTGCGCCCTCCTTGGTGACGGCCGTGGCGCCGACCTTGGCGGCGTAGGCGGCGGCCTCGGCGAGCGATTCGCCGGCGCCGAGCCGCCACGCGAGCGCCGCCGTGAACGCGTCACCGGCGCCGGTCGTGTCGACGGCCTTCACCTTCACCGCGGCGACCCGCGTCGAGCCCGCCGCGTCCGCGACGAGCGCGCCCTCGGAGCCGAGCGTGACGACGACCGAGCGCGGGCCGAGCGCGAGCAGCTGCCGCGCCCAGTCCTCGGGGTCGTCGCCGAGGTCCTCGCCCGCGATGACCTTTGCCTCGTGCTCGTTGACGATCAGCGGGTCGCAGGCCGCGAGCACCTCGTCCGGGAGTGCGGCGGGCGGCGAGGGGTTGAGGACGAGGCGGGCGCCGTCCGCCAGGTTGCGGACCACCTCCGCGACCGTGTCCAGCGGGATCTCCAGCATCATCGACACGACCCGCGCGCCCGCGAACAGCCCGCCCGAAGCCCGTACGTCCTCGGGTGTGAGCCGCCCGTTCGCGCCCGGTGAGACCACGATCGAGTTGTCGCCGGACGGGTCGACGGTGATCAGCGCGACCCCCGTGGGCGCCCCGCCGACCAGCAGGCCGGACGTGTCCACGCCCGCCGCCTCCATCGAGTCGCGCAGCAGCCTGCCGTGCCCGTCGTCGCCGACGCGCGCGAGCAGCGCCGTGCGCGCCCCCAGCTTGGCGGCGGCGACGGCCTGGTTGGCGCCCTTGCCGCCGGGGTGGGTCCGCAGGTCGGAGCCGAGCACGGTCTCGCCCGCGGCCGGCCGCCGGTCGACGCCCACCACCAGGTCGGCATTGGCCGACCCCACGACAAGGAGGTCGTACGTGTTCATGCTGTGCCTTTCTTCGTACATCACGGCAAAGGGTACGAGGCGCGCCTCGTGGTTCGCGTCACTTGAAGTCGGCGACGTTCTTCGCCGTGACGACCTTCACCGGCACCTTCACGGCCGAGGAGATCTTCTTGTCCTTCGCCGCGGAGATCGCGTTCTGCACGGCCATCCTGCCGAGCTCGCGCGGCTGCTGGGCCACGGAGGCGTACAGGGTGCCCGCCTTGACGGCCTTGAAGCCGTCGGGGGTGCCGTCGAAGCCGATGACCGGGACGGACTTGCCGGCCTTCGAGCCGAGGGCCTTGATCGCGCCGAGCGCCATCTCGTCGTTCTCGGCGAAGACTCCTTCGACGTCGGGGTGCGACTGGAGCATGTTCGTCATGACGTCCAGGCCCTTGGTGCGGTCGAAGTCCGCGGGCTGCTTGGCGACGACCTCGATACCCGGGTAGTTCTTGAGCCCGGCGGCGAAGCCGGCCCCGCGTTCACGGCTCGCCGACGTACCGGCCTGGCCCTGAAGGACCGCGATCTTCCCCTTGCCGCCCAGCTTGTCGGCCATGACCTTCGCGGCCTGCTTGCCGCCCGCGACGTTGTCGGAGGCGACGAGGGTCGCGGCCTTCGCCTTGTTGACGCCGCGGTCGGCGGCGACGACGGGGATGTCGGCCTTGTTGGCGGTGCGCACGGACGGGCCGACGGCGTCGGAGTCGACCGGGTTCACGATGACGGCGCTGAGTCCCTCGCTCGTGAAGTTCTGCATCTGGTTGGCCTGCTGCGAGGCGTCGTTCTGCGCGTCCGTGACGGTCAGCTCGACGCCCTGCTTCTTGGCCTCGGCCTGCGCGCCCGCCCGCATCTCCGTGAAGAACGGGTTGTTGAGCGTGGACACGGCCATGCCGAGCTTGAGGTCCTTCTTGCCGCCGGAGCCCCCGGTGTTGTTCCACACCGCGAGGCCACCGACGATCGCGATGGCGACGACGGCCGCGAGTACGTACTGCATCCGCTGCTTGGGACCGCCGGCCCCGGCACCCGCGGCGGCCGGCTGCGCACCGGCCTTGCGGCGCGCGGTGTCGAGCAGCACGGCGAGCGCGATGACGACACCGATGACGACCTGCTGCCAGAACGCGGACACCGAGAGGAGGTTGAGGCCGTTGCGGAGCACGGCGAGGATCAGCGCGCCGATGAACGTGCCCGACGCCTTGCCCGTACCACCGGCGAGCGAGGCGCCGCCGATGACGACGGCGGCGATGGCGTCCAGCTCGTAGCCGTTCGCGGCCTGCGGCTGCGCGGAGGCGAGACGGGAGGCGAGCACGATGCCGGCGACGGCCGCGAACAGGCCCGACAGGCCGTAGATGACGAGCTTCTGCCGCTTGACGCGCAGACCGGAGAGGCGGGCCGCCTCCTCGTTGCCGCCGATCGCGTACATGGACCGGCCGATGAACGTACGGCCGAGGACGACCGCCGTGATCAGCCCGATCACGATCATCACGATGACCGGCACGGGCAGCCAGCCGCCGAGCGTGTCACCGAGCTTGGAGATCGAACCGGGGAACGGGATCGGCGAGCCCTGCGAGATCACCAGCGACAGACCGCGACCGACCGACAGCATCGCCAGCGTGGCGATGAACGGCGGGAGCTTGCCGTACGAGATGAGCAGTCCGTTGACGAAACCGCAGGCGACACCCGTGACGACGGCGAGCAGCACGGCTATCGCGACCGGCACGCCCTCGCTGGTGGCCGCCCAGGCGAGGACGGTCGCGGAGAGCGCTGCCACGGAGCCGACCGACAGGTCGATGCCCGCCGAGACGATGACGAAGGTGACACCGAACGCGAGGATCGCGGTGACGGCCGCCTGGACGCCGACGTTCAGCAGGTTCTGGGTGGTCAGGAAGTCGCCGGACATCAGCGACATGGCGATGACCAGGACGACGAGCGCGGTCAGCGCGCCGTTGTCGAGGAGCAGCCGCAGCAGGCCCCCGCCGCTGTTCTTGGCCTGGTTCTTCTTGAGCGTGTCAGTGCTTGTTGAGGTCACGGGAGCCCTCCTCCTCGAAGGCGCTGTGCTGCTGGTTGCTGACGGCGAGCGCCATCACGGAGTCCTGGGTTGCTTCGTCGGCGGCGAGTTCACCGGCGATACGTCCCCCGGCCATCACCAGGACCCGATCGCTCATGCCGAGCACCTCGGGAAGGTCACTGGAGATCATGAGGACGGCGTGCCCGGCGGCGGTCAACTCGTTGATGAGCTGGTAGATCTCGACCTTCGCGCCGACGTCGATGCCGCGCGTCGGCTCGTCGAGGATCAGCACCTTGATGTCCGCGAGGAGCCATTTGCCGATGACGACCTTCTGCTGGTTGCCACCGGACAGGGTGCGCACGTGCTGACCCAACCCGGCCATCCGGACGCCCAGTTGCTCCGCGATGCGCTCGGCGGCGTCGTGCTGGCCCTGCCGGTCGACGAACCCGGCGCGGGTCGCGGTCCGCATGGTGACGAGCCCGAGGTTCTCCTCCACCGACTGGTCGAGGACGAGCCCCTGCCCCTTGCGGTCCTCGGGGACGAGGCCCACGCCCGCCGCCATCGCGGCGATCACGTCGTGCCGGGGGAGCTTCGACCCGGCGACCTCGACGGTCCCGGCGTCGTACGGATCGGCGCCGAAGACGGCGCGTACGACCTCGGTGCGTCCCGCGCCCACGAGGCCTGCGATGCCGACGACCTCGCCGGCCCGCACCTCGAAGCTCACGTCGTGGAAGACGCCGTCCCGCGTCATCCCCTCGACCTTCAGCAGCGCGCCGGCCGTGTCCTGTCCGGCCGGGCGTTCGCGCGGGTACTGCTGGTCGATGGAGCGGCCCACCATGAGGCGGACGAGCTCGTCCTCGGAGGTGGAGGCGGGCACCTGGCCCACACTCCGCCCGTCCCGGATGACGGTCACGCGGTCACCGAGAGCGGCGATCTCCTCCAGGTGATGCGTGATGAAGACGACCCCGACGCCGTCCTCGCGCAGCTGCCGCACGATGACGAACAGCTTCTCGACCTCCTCCGAGGTCAGCACGGCGGTCGGCTCGTCCATGATGAGCACGCGCGCGTTCAGGCTGAGCGCCTTCGCGATCTCCACCATCTGGAGCCGGGCGATGCCCAGTTCGCGCACCCGCGCGCGTGGCGAGACATTCACGCCCACGCGCGCGAGGAGCTTCTCGGCGTCGCTCTCCATCGTCTTGCGGTCGATGAGACCGAAGCGGCGCGGCTGGCGCCCCAGGAAGATGTTCTCGGCGACGGTCAGATCGGGAACGAGATTGAACTCCTGATAGATCGTCGCGATCCCGAGCCGTTCGGCGTCCTGCGCACCGTGGATGCGGACCTGCTCGCCGCCGACGGTGATACGGCCCTCGTCGGGCGTGTAGGCACCGGAGAGCATCTTGATCAGCGTGCTCTTTCCGGCCCCGTTCTCACCGAGCAGGACGTGCACCTCCCCGCGACACAGGTCGAAGTCGACGCTGTCGAGCGCGACCACGCCGGGGAAGGTCTTCCGTATCCCTTCGATACGCAGCAACTCTTCGGAGCTGCTCATCCGTTGCTCCTCTCCATTGAGGTGGGCGTGTGGGGGGCTTCGCCGGTCTCGCCGCAGGAGCGCCGTACGACGAGGTGGGCGGGGAGGGTGACCGACTCGGGCACCCGCCCCTCGATGCGGTCGACCAGGGCGCGCACGGCGGCCCGGCCGAGGTCCTTGGTCGGCTGGGCGATCGCCGTGATGGGCGGATCGGTGTGCACGAACCACGGGATGTCGTCGAACGCGGCGACCGCGATGTCGTCCGGGACGCGCAGGCCGCGCGCGCGGATGGCGTCGAGCGCGCCGAGGGCCATGAGGTTGTCGGCCGCGAAGACCGCCTGTGGCGGTTCGTCGAGGTCGAGGAAGGCCTCGGTCACCCGGCGCCCGCTGTCCGCCTGGAAGTCGCCCTGCCCTATGTAGGCGTCGGGGAGTTCCAGGGCGTACGTGGCGAGGGCCTCACGGAAGGCGTCGACGCGCTCGCTGCCGGTCGTGGTGACGGCGGGGCCCGCGATGATGGCGAGCCGGCGGTGGCCGAGTGCGTGCAGGTGGGCGACGAGGTCGCGCACGGCGCCGCGGCCGTCGGACCGCACGACGGGGACGTCCACGCCCGGAATCCACCGGTCGACGAAGACCATCGGCGTGCCCGCGCGGGCGGCGTCGAGCATCAGCGGCGAGGCGCCGTCGGTGGGGGAGACGAGCAGCCCGTCGATGCGGCGGTCGAGCAAGGTCCTTACGTGGTGGTCCTGGAGCTCGGGCCGTTCGTCGGCGTTGCCGATGATCACGCTGTAGCCGAGCCCGCGGGCCTCCTCCTCGACGGAGCGGGCGAGCTCGCCGAAGTACGGGTTCAGCACGTCGCTGATGACCAGGCCGAGCGTGCGGGTCTGCGCGGTGCGCAGTGAGCGGGCCACCGCGTTGGGCCGGTAGCCGAGCGACTCCACGGCGGCCAGCACGCGGGTGCGGGCGTCCGGGCTCACGGACGGATGGCTGTTCAGAACGCGAGACACCGTGGCGACGGAGACGCCGGCCGCGGCCGCGACATCCTTGATACCGGCCATCGCGCCACCTCCTTGTGGCTACGTGGAATCGATTACACGGAGGATTGGAATCGATTACACGGGACGGAGGCAAGGGGCGGGAGGCGGTCGTGACGCGATCGTGATCGGCGAGGCGGACGTGGTTACGGCCACGGGGG
>NZ_JBEOVM010000051.1:0-43925 GCF_040295505.1 Streptomyces sp. NPDC002790
CCAGCAAATAGCTGGAGACGGGGTATCAACAAATTTTGGCGTTGATTTTTGGCACGCTGTTGAGTTCTCAAGGAACGGACGCTTCCTTTGTACTCACCCTCGCGGGCTTTCCTCCGGGCGCTTCCCTTCGGTCTTGCTGTTGTTGCGTTTCCGACTCTATCAGACCGTTTCACCGGCCGATTTCCTCGGATTGACGCCACCTAATGAGGACTTCCGCTTTCGCGGCCCTTTCGGCGAGTTCAAACACTATCAGTCTTTTCCGGCCCGCTTGCCACACCTCTGCAGACGTGCAGAAATACGGTTCACAATGCAACTTAGGACTTGATAGATGCTGCCGAGGTGTTGGACGCTCGAGGGCGTCGCCTGCCTCCCTGGCAGAGGTACGACAGTACATCGGGCCCGAGCTTCGGCGCAAATCGTTTGCCCGCGGCCCCTACGGCCGCCAACCGGTGCCTCTCATAGGGAACCGGGACTTTTTATGACTTACGCTTCTGAACAGTACGCCGTCCAGGACAGGCAGTGACGGCGACCCTGAATCTCCGCCCCTCTGGGAGGCTTGCCATGACCAGTGTGACGTCCCCGCTCACCGGACGCGCCATCGGGCTCTCCGCTGTTCCTGACCCGGTGTTCTCCGGTGCGATGGTCGGCCCCGGCTCCGCCATTGACCCCGCGCGTGAGGCGTCGGACGCTGTGGCCCCGGTGGACGGCATCGTGGTGTCCCTTCACCCGCACGCCTTCGTCGTCGTGGATGAGGAAGGCCACGGTGTGCTGACGCACCTGGGCATCGACACCGTCCAACTCAACGGCGAGGGCTTCGAGCTGCTCGTCAACAAGGGCGACACCGTGCAGCGCGGGCAGTCCGTGGTCCGCTGGGACCCGGCAGCCGTCGAGGCCGCCGGCAAGTCGCCGATCTGCCCGGTCGTCGCACTCGAGGCCACGGCGGAGTCTCTGTCCGGTGTCGTCGAGGACGGCGACATCAAGGCCGGCGACGCGCTCTTCGGCTGGAAGTGACGCACTCCGTCACTGAAGGCCGGCAGGAATTCAACGCGGCGGCAGCGCTCGCCGCACTATCGGAGACGGGTGAGATGGAGACAACGCTGCGAGGCGTCGGCGTGAGCCACGGTGTGGCGATCGGCGAGGTTCGGCACATGGGCACGGCGGTGCTGGAACCGCCGGCCAAGCAGATTCCGGCTGAGGATGCCGAGCGCGAACAGGGGCGCGCCCGCCAGGCCGTCGAAGCTGTCGCGGCCGACCTGATGGCGCGCGGCAACCTGGCCGGTGGCGAGGCCCAGGCGGTGCTCGAGGCTCAGGCCATGATCGCCCAGGACCCCGAGCTGATGGCCGACGTCGACCGTCGTGTCGCCGTCGGGAGCACGGCCGAGCGCGGCATCTACGACGCATTCTCGCACTACCGCGAGCTCCTCGCGGGCGCCGGTGAGTACATGGCGGGCCGCGTCGCGGACCTCGACGACGTGCGCAACCGCATCGTGGCGCGCCTTCTCGGGGTGCCCATGCCCGGCGTCCCGGACAGCGACAAGCCCTACGTGCTGATCGCCCGGGACCTTGCGCCCGCGGACACCGCGCTTCTGGATCCCGCGCTGGTGCTCGGTTTCGTCACCGAAGAGGGCGGGCCGACCAGCCACAGCGCGATCCTGGCCCGCGCCCTCGGCGTGCCGGCCGTGGTGGCGCTTCCCGGCGCGGGTGAGCTCGCCGAAGGCACCGTGGTCGCCGTGGACGGCAGCACCGGTGAGATCTTCGTTGACCCCAGTTCGGAGAAGCGGGCCTCGTTGGAGGCCGCCGCTGCCGAGCGCAAGGCGGCGCTGGCCGCTTCGACCGGCCCCGGTGCCACCTCTGATGGGCACAAGGTGCCGCTCCTCGCCAATGTCGGCGGACCGGCGGACGTGCCCGCGGCGGTTGAGGCGGGGGCCGAGGGTGTCGGTCTCTTCCGCACCGAGTTCCTCTTCCTCGACGACAGCAAGAACGCTCCGTCCGAAGAGAAGCAGGTCGAGGCGTACCGGCAGGTGCTCGAGGCGTTCCCCGAGGGCCGTGTCGTGGTGCGGGTGCTCGATGCCGGCGCCGACAAGCCCCTGGACTTCCTGTCGCCCGGCGACGAGCCCAACCCGGCTCTGGGCGTGCGCGGTCTGCGGACGCTGCTCGACCACCCGGAGGTGCTGCGTACGCAGCTGACCGCGCTGGCGAAGGCGTCCGAAGGGCTCCCGGTCTACCTCGAGGTCATGGCGCCGATGGTGGCCGACCGCGCCGACGCCAAGGCCTTCGCCGATGCCTGCCGTGCGGCCGGTCTGCAGGCGAAGTTCGGCGCGATGGTGGAGATTCCGTCTGCCGCGCTGCGTGCCCGGTCGGTGTTGCAGGAGGTCGAGTTCCTGTCGCTCGGCACCAACGACCTGGCCCAGTACACGTTCGCCGCTGACCGTCAGGTCGGAGCCGTGTCGCGTCTGCAGGACCCGTGGCAGCCCGCACTGCTCGACCTGGTCTCGCTGTCCGCCGAGGCGGCGAGGGCCGAGGGCAAGAGTTGCGGCGTCTGCGGCGAGGCCGCGTCCGACCCGCTGCTCGCGTGCGTGCTGACGGGTCTGGGTGTCACCTCCCTTTCCATGGGTGCCGCTTCGATTCCGTACGTACGGTCGACGCTCGGCAAGTGCACGCTGGCCCAGTGCGAGCGGGCAGCCGCTGCCGCGCGTGCCGCGGAGTCGGCGGAGGAGGCGCGCAGCGCCGCTCAGGCCGTGCTGTCCGGCGAGTAGCGGAGCCGGACTGGTGCCTTTCGGAGGGCGCTCCGCCTTTGGGCGGGGCGCCCTTCGCGCTTGTCCGAGGTGTTCAGTGCCGATGCCTCCCTTCCGGTTTCGTGTCGTCCACTTCTGGTGCGGTGCAGTAGTTCACGCCGGGTTCCGGCGCGGACAGGTCGCCGGAGTCCGCGTCGGTGCAATAGGCGTCGAAGACCCGTCCCCCAGGGATCGGTTGGAGTCCCTGGTCCTTCAGGTGCCAGCCGTGGACACGGTCTTCCGTGCCGGTGACCGAGCTGCGCACGATGACGGCACTGGCGCGCCGGCTGACGATTGCCAGCGCCAGTACGGCCGTGACCTCCATGGCCGCGGACTCGTCGATTTTGACCGTGTCGGGTTCCGTCGCGTCCACGTGCAGGACGGCGTGCAGGGACTCCTTGTCGGTGAGCACGCTGCACACCCAGTGGTGGGCTCCCTCGCCGAGCGCGTCGATCATTCGGGAGACCAGGTGGGAAGCCCTGGCGAAGGCCATACGTCCTACGTCCTGCCCGCATACGGCACACGCGCCTGTCCGGGAGAGGATGGACGTCGCGAACTCCCAGGTCGCTTGGCGGACGGCCTCTTTCACGAGTTCGGGGACGAGGTCGGCCATCGGTTGTCCCTGGTAGGCGACCAACGGCCCTGACGCGGCGAGTTCCGCGGTGAATCGAGTACGGCTGACGGCGCTGTCCGGGTCCAGGTCCTCCGCCCTGCAGAATTCCGTGAACTCGGCCGGGTCGAAGAGCGTGACCGTGGTGTATCCGCCGGCCGCGGCCTGGGATTTGAGTAGTCCTTCCACTTGGCGCAGGTACGTCGTGTGGTCTTCGAAGGTGAAGCTGCGGTAGAGCCGCATCGCGTCGAAGTCCTGCTCGTCGGCCAACAGGCCGATGGTTCCCGCCACTTCACGGCGCAGGCCGCGCCGCACGCTGGTCGCCCGGTTGTGTTGAGTGTGCCCCATGATTCCCCCTGAGTGCGCTTGAACGATGCTCACTCAGAGTAATCAGGGGCACTGACAACGCCACGTTCGGTGACTTCCGCACCATCGGTTTCAGGCGGTCGGTCAGGCTCGCTTGCGCGCGATCTCCTCGTAGAACTTGAGGAGTTCGAGGTTGTCGATGGAGCCGGGGTTGACGGCTTTTTCCAGTGGTGTGCCCGAGAGCAGGCGCTTGACGGGCACCTCGATGCGCTTGCCGGTGAGGGTGTGCGGGACGCCGGGGGCTTCGATGACCTCGTCGGGCACGTGGCGCGGCGAGAGCTGTTCGCGGATGATCTGCTTGATGCGGGAGCGGAGCGCGTCGTCGAGGACGGCGCCCGGCGCGAGGTGGACGAAAAGGGGCATCCAGTAGCCGCCGTCGGGCTGTTCCAGGCCGATGACGAGTGATTCGCGGATCTCGGGGAGCCGCTCCACGGCCTCGTAGATGTCGGCGGAGCCCATCCGGACTCCCTGACGGTTGAGGGTGGAGTCGGAGCGGCCGTGGATGACGACGGAGCCGTGCGAGGTCAGCGTGATCCAGTCGCCGTGGCGCCAGACGCCGGGGTAGGTGTCGAAGTAGCTGTCGTGGTACCTGGTGCCGTCGGGGTCGTTCCAGAAGCGGATCGGCATGGACGGCATCGGGTTGGTGACGACGAGTTCGCCGACCTCGTCGGTCAGCGGGGCACCGGCGGGGTCCCATGCCTGCAGGTCCGTGCCGAGGCCGGGTGCCTGGAGTTCGCCGATGTGGACGGGGAGTGTCGGCACGGCTCCGGCGAAACAGGAGCAGACGTCGGTGCCGCCGCTGACGGAGGCGATCCACAGGTCGTCCCGCACCTCGTCGTGGAGCCAGCGGAAGCCGTCCGGCGGGAGCGGCGATCCCGTGGTGGCGACGCACTTGACACGGGAGAGGTCGTGGTCCCGCGCGGGGTGCACGTCGGCCTTGCGGCAGGCCATGACGTATGCGGCGGAGGTGCCGAAGAGGGTCGCGCCGGTGCGTTCGGCGATCGCCCACTGGGCGCCGGTCTCGGGGTATCCGGGGCTGCCGTCGTAGGTGACGATCGTGGTGCCGGTGAGCAGGCCGCCGACGAGGAAGTTCCACATCATCCAGCCCGTGGACGTGTACCAGAAGAAGCGGTCGTCGGGGCCGAGGTCGCAGTGCAGGCCGATCTGCTTGAGGTGCTCGACGAGGATGCCGCCCTGCGACTGCACGATGGCCTTGGGCAGGCCTGTGGTGCCGGAGGAGTAGAGCACCCACAACGGGTGGTCAAAGGGCACTTCTTCGTAGACGGGTGTGACGTCCGCGGAGGTGAGGGCAGACCATTCCAGGGCGCCTTCGGGTGCCTCGGTCCCGAGGAGCGGGATGTGCACCACCGCGCGCAGGGAGGGCAGTTCGTCGCGGAGTTCCCGCACGGTGTCGCGGCGGTCGTGCTCCTTGCCGCCGTAGCGGTAGCCGTCGACCGTGAACAGGACCACGGGCTCGACCTGCTGGAAGCGGTCCAGGACGCTGCGTGCGCCGAAGTCGGGGGCGCAGGACGTCCACACGGCTCCGACGGCCGCCGTGGCGAGGAGGGCGGCGACGGCCTCGGGGATGTTCGGCAGGTAGCCGCTGACGCGGTCGCCGGGGCGTACTCCGAGGGCGCGCAGTTCGGCGGCCAGGGAGCCGACCTGGCCGCGGAGCTCGGCCCAGGTGACGGTACGGGGTTCGGGTGTCTCGTCGACGTGGAGGATCGCGGGCGTGTCCGCGCGCGCGGGGTCGTCCGCGGTGCGCAGGGCGTGCGCGGCGTAGTTGAGCGTGGCGCCGGGGAACCACTCGGCGCCGGGCATGTCACGGTTCCCGAGCACACGCGCGTACGGGTGCGTGAAGCGCACGTCGAACCACTCGGTGACGGCCTTCCAGAAAGTTTCGAGTTCGGTGACCGACCAGCGGTGCAGCGCCTCGTAGCCGCCGTCGGCGGGCGCGCCGTGCTGCTCGGCCGCCCAGGCCTGGAACCGTGTGATCTGCGCGTCGGCGATCTGCTGGCGATCGGGCTGCCAGAGCGGTGACGGGTTCACGGTGGACATGATGCGGCTCCAGAAAGTACGTGCGCGGCGTGTGCGTCCTCGGCGCACACCGCAGAGTGTGCGCCTGACGCGGCTCACTGGACGATGCCATGTGATCGACTTCGGCACCAGGGCGTACCCCACATAGTCGGCCTCGCGAAGATGTGCCGGCACCACGGATGAACGGCAGTTGAACGCGGCACGCGCGCGTGCGCCTCGGTGGCAGGGTGAGCAGCATGGATGGTCGTGACCTGGTGCGCTTGGCGAAGGCGGTTTCGTCCGTGGGGTGGGCCCACGGGCTGCGCTCCGTTCGGGCGTCCTGGCGGCGCCACCGCGCGGACTCCGTGGGCCTTCCCCGCCGGGGCGTCGAGCGGGCCCGGGTGCCGGGCTCCGTGGTCGGTGTGACGCCCGAACCGGGCGGCGGCCTGGTGCGGTTCACGCGGTCCCGGTTGCGCATCACCGTCACCGTGAGCGGTGCGCTCTTCTGGAGCTGGGACGGAGCCGAGCCCGAGCCGTCGTACGCCCTGGCCGGGCTCTGTCCGGAGGCGGATCCGCGGGCGGTGCTCGAGCCGGACAAGGACGGCGGCTGGCGGTTGGTGTCCGAGCGGGTGACCGTCGTGGTCTCGCGACACGGCGCCTTGGAGGTGCGTACGCCGGGCGGGGTGTTGCTGCGCCGCGATCTGCCGCCCCGGTGGTGGGAGCCCGAGGGCGGCGGTGAGGCACGCTGGGCGCAGCGGAGCGAGGTCTCCGCCGACGCGCGTTTCTTCGGCCTGGGAGGCCGGGCGTCGGGCCCGCGACTGCGCGACGCGACGTACCGGTTGTGGAACACGGATCCCGGCGGTTCCTTCGGCCGGCAGGACGGTCCGTTGTCGCTCACGATGCCGGTGCAGATGGTGGTCGCGGATGCGGGGACGTATCTGGTGTTCCACGACAACACGTGGGACGGCACCGTGCGCCTCCGTGAGGGCAGTGAGGGGGCCGGCTCCGGGCACGACTGCGCCGGGACCTCCGAATTGCGCATGGAGGGTGGCCCGTTGCGCTGTTGGGTGGTGGTGGGCACACCCGCGCGCGTACTCCACGTCTGGTCCCAGCTGACCGGCGCTCCGGCCGTACCGCCGGGTTGGGCGCTGGGCCACCAGCACGCGCTTCGGAGGTTCGGGGGCGAGGAGGAGGTGCGTCGCGTCGTCTCGGACTACAGGGAGCGCGATCTGCCCCTGGAGGCGGTCCATCTGGACATCGATCACCTCACGGCGGGAGAGGCCGTCACCGTCGATCGTGAGCGGTTCCCCTCCCTGCCCCGACTGGCCGAGCATCTGCGCGGTGAGGGTGTCCGGCTGGTGTCGATCGTCGACCCGGCGGTCAAGGCACGCCGCGGCAACGCCTTGTACGACGGCGGGCAGGCGATCGACGCTTTCGTGCGGGACTCGGCGGGAAGGCCCGTGCGCGGGGTCGTGTGGTCTGGTGAGTCGATGTATCCGGACTTCACGGCTGAGCGGGTGCGCAAGTGGTGGGGCGGACTGTACGAGGAGCGGCTCGCGCAGGGCTTCTCGGGTTTCTGGCACGACAGGAACGAGCCGGGGTCCTTCTCCGCCTTCGGTGAGCCCACGCTCCCCCGTTCGTCCCGTCACATGGTCGAGGGGCGGGGCGGTGACCATCGGGAGGCGCACAACGTGTACGCGCTGTGCATGGCACGGGCCGGCTACGAGGGTCTGCGCGAACTGCAGCCGCAGGAACGGCCCTTCTTGCTCTCCCGGTCCGGGTGGGTGGGTTTGCAGCGCTACGGAGGGACGTGGTCCGGTGGCATCGCCACCGGGTGGGCCGGCCTTCGTTCCTCGCTCTCGTTGGTGATGGGGCTCGGGTTGTGCGGGGTGCCCTATTCCGGCCCTGATGTGGGTGGGTTCAACGGGAAGCAGTCACCGGAACTGTTCTTGCGCTGGTGCCAGTTGGGCGCCTACATGCCGCTGTTTCGCACGCATTCGGCGCTGGGGGCGGGGCGGCGCGAGCCGTGGGGGTTCGGCGAGGAGGTGCTCGCGCACGCGCGCGTGGCACTGAAGGAGCGGCGTCGCCTCTTTCCGTACTTCATGACCCTCGCGCATCTCGCCCGGCGTACCGGTGCCCCGCTTGTGCGGCCATTGTGGTGGGGTGCTCCGGAGGACCGGGCCTTGCGTGACTGCGAGGACGCCTTCTTGTTGGGCGACTGCCTGTTGGTGGCCCCCGTCCTTGAGCCCGGAGCCGACCGGCGCACCGTTCATCTGCCGCCTGGGCGTTGGTACGACACGGTGACCGGCGAAGGCTTCGAAGGGCCCGGTCGGATCACGGTGGATGCTCCCCTGTCGCGTATTCCGGTGCTCGCGCGTGGCGGGTCGGTGCTTCCTGTGCGCGGTCCGGGCGGGGGCGTCGCCCTGGAGGCGTGGGCGCCTGCACCGGGACGTACGGGCCATGGCTACGTGGCGCGGGACGTCGGGGACGGCTGGGAGGAGCCGGAGATCGAGCGGTTCCGGGTGCGCTGGGGCAAGGGGCGCGTGGTCGTCGAAGCGGACAGGGAGGACGGCGAGGTCGAGTCGCCCTACCCGGTACGTGTGCGCGGCTTGTGAGCGCCTTTCGGCGCAGGGCGCCGCTGGACGCCCGCCGGGACCTGGCTCCTACAGGTAGCGGCCCTCGAACCAGGCCTTCACTGCCAACGTATGGAGGGGAAACGCCAGTTCGGTCGGGCGGCGCAGCAGGTGCCAGCCGTCCGTCTCGTCCGTGGCGACGCTGGTGGGCAGGGATCCCGCTGGGCGTTCGGGCAGGAGGCCGAAGAGCAGGAGGTGGCCGTCCGGGGCGCTCATGGCGTCCACGAGCCGTACCTCGCGTGCCGCAGCGACGATGCCCGTCTCCTCCTGGAGTTCACGGACGACGGCTCGCCGCCAGTCCTCCCGGTCGTCGATGAACCCGCCGGGCAGGGCGGGTTCCCCGCGCGCGGGGGCGATGGTGCGTGTGATCGTGACGAGGGCGGTGCCCACCGTGTCGTACACCGGTTGCAGGGCGATGGCGACAGGGAGTGGGTTGCGATAGGCGACGGAGTCACAGGCCCGGCAGGTGCGGGGCCAGCCGTGCACCTCGGTCCCGTAGGCGGCTCCGCAGCTCGAACAGTGGGAATCCGGAACGGGGTTGACCATGGCGTGGGTTGATTCGGGCACGGCGCGGACTGTATCCGATCACTCGACCGCGGTCTTCCCCGGTGGGCCCGGCTCCTGATAGACGCTGATCCATGACTCGAGCCTCCACCGCTCTGCGGAAACTCGCCGCCCTGACCGCCGCCGCGCTGCTCGGTGTGGCCGCGGCACCGTCGGCTGCCCAGGCGACGCCCGACCCCAAGGCGCCCAAGGATTTCGTGGCACTCCATGACGTGGATTCCACGATCATCCAGGAAATGCGCTACTACACGGAGCACGACTTCATGGGTGAGCCGGTCGACGGCTACAAGAAGCCGATGTGCCTCCTCACGAGACCTGCCGCGCAGGCGCTCCACAAGGCGCAGATCGGCCTCCTGAAGAAGGGCTACTCCCTGAAGGTGTACGACTGTTACCGCCCGCAGCGTGCGGTCGACCACTTCGTCCGCTGGGCGAAGGATCTCGACGACCAGAAGATGAAGGCGGAGTTCTATCCGCGCGTCGACAAGACGCGCCTGTTCGCGGACGGCTACATCGCGGAGAAGTCGGGCCACAGTCGTGGCTCCACCCTGGACCTGACGGTCGTGAAGTTGCCCGCCCGACCCACGCGCCCCTATGTGCCCGGGGAGCAGCTCACGCCCTGCTACGGGCCGAAGGCGGAGCGCTTCCCCGACAACTCGCTGGACATGGGGACCGGGTTCGACTGCTTCGACACGCTCGCGCACACGGACGATCCGCGCGTCCAAGGGGTGCAGCGGGCCAATCGGGACCTGCTGCGGAACGCGCTCGGCGCGCAAGGGTTCGTCAATCTTCCCGAGGAGTGGTGGCACTACACCTACGACCCCGAGCTCTACCCGGACACGTACTTCGACTTCCCGGTCTCCAGGCGTTCTCTGACGGGGCGGTGATGTGGGGGCGCGACCGGAAGCACCCCCGTCGATCCCGGTCGCGCCCTCACCAATCACGGACGCCGGTCGGGCGCGGACGGTTCTGCGGGACCCCTGACGTCATTCGGTTCCCCATGGCACACTTCTGACGTTCCGTCAGATTCATTGCCGGGGAGGAACTGTGGCGCGTACGCGTACACCTGTCGTGGCCGACTGGTTCAGCGGAGAGGGGGACGACTTCCGCCTGTTGGGCACGCGCTGTTCGGCGTGTGCGTCGGTGTTCTTTCCGCGCGAGGACGGGGCGTGCCGCAATCCCACCTGCGCCGGCGGCGAGCTGGTGGAACTGCCCCTGTCGCGGCGCGGGCGCGTCTGGTCGTACACGGACGCCAGGTACCGACCACCGGAACCGTATGTGTCGGACCGGGAACTTCCCTGGGAGCCCTACGCGTTGATCGCTGTGGAGCTGGAGACGGAGCGATTGGTCGTGCTCGGCCAGGGGGCTCCTGGCGTCTCCGTGGCCGATCTCGCGGTCGGCCTGGAGGTGGAGGTCGTGCCGGGCGTGCTCAACGAGGAGGGGGACGACGCGACCGGGACGACATGGACGACGTGGCACTGGCGGCCGACGGGGGTGACGGCATGACGGGGGACGTGGCGGTTCTCGGCGCGGGCATGCACCCCTGGGGGAAGTGGGGGCGCAGCTTCGTCGAGTACGGGGTGGCGGCGGCGCGGGTCGCGCTCGCCGACGCCGGGGTCGACTGGCGTGACGTGGGATCGATCGTCGGCGCGGACACGGTGCGCGGCGGTTACCCCGGCTACGTGGCGGGTGCGACGTTCGCGAAGGCCCTCGGGTGGCAGGGCGCGCGCGTGGCCAGCGTCTACGCGGCCTGCGCTTCGGGGGCCCAGGCGGTCAACACGGCGCGGGCACAGATCCTTTCGGGAATGGCGGACGTCGTGCTCGTGGTGGGCGCCGACGCCGCGCCCAAGGGGTTCTTCAAGCCCGCAGGCGGCGACCGGCCCGACGATCCCGACTGGTTGCGCTTCCGTGCGCTCGGGGCGACCAACCCGACGTACTTCGGCCTGTACGCGCGCCGGCGCATGGCCGTGCACGGGGACACGCTCGAGGACTTCGCCCAGGTCAAGGTGAAGAACGCCGCCTCCGGTGCGCTGAACCCGAACGCGCGCTACCGCAAGACGGTGACGGCCGAGGAGGTCGCCGCCTCCGCCGTGGTCGCCGATCCGCTGCGGCTGCTCGACATCTGCGCCACGTCGGACGGCGGTGCGGCGCTGCTGCTGTCCAGCATGGAGTTCGCGCGCCGGCACGGAGCGGCGGATCCAGTCCGCATACGGGCCGTGTCGACGGTGACGCCGACGTACCCGAACACCGTGCTCGACCTCCCGGACATCGCCACGGACTCGGCCGCAGGGGTCGCCCCCGAAGGTCCCGCGTTCCGCGCCTCGATCGCCCGCGCCGCCTACGAAGAGGCGGGGATCGGTCCCGAGGACCTGTCCCTGGCGGAGGTCTACGACCTGTCCACGGCCTTGGAGTTGCAGTGGTACGAGGACCTCGGGCTGTGCGGCGAGGGTGAGGGTGCCAAGCTTCTGAGGGACGGCGCGACCGCTCCCGGAGGCCGAATACCCGTGAACAGCAGCGGTGGACTCGCCTCCTTCGGAGAGGCGGTTCCGGCGCAGGCGATCGCCCAGGTCTGCGAGTTGACGTGGCAGTTGCGGGGTGCGGCAGGCGACCGTCAGGTGGCCGGGGCCAGGGCCGGGATCACCGCCAACCAGGGCCTGTTCGGCCACGGTTCGTCGGTCGTGGCGGTGCGCTGACCGCCGCGTGCGTACCCTGCGTGGCCGTGCGGGAATGCTGCGTGAACAGCGTGTGAACCGGCCCTGGGGGCGTCCGTGCGACGCCATCATGCTGGCGTGCACACCTGGCCGGACAGCCTCCGCTTCGCCTTCCAGCCCGTGGTCAATCTGGCCACGGGGTCGGCCGCGGCTCTGGAGATACTCGCCCGCCCCGAGTCGGGTGATGTGCTCTCACGAGCGCATCGCGAGCCCGAACTCGACGGCGACCTGGCCGCGTTGGCGATCCGTGATGCCGCACGCCGGGAGACGCTGCTGCCGCTGCACGTGAACGTGTTCGCGGGCACGCTCGCCGACCTCGGCGGTCTTGACGCGCTGCGGCGCGCGGTGCAGGACGCGGGCCGCCTGCCGTGGGAGGTGACCGTCGATGTGGGGCCGCCGTTCACGCACGTGCCGCACCGCGCCCTCCTGGAGGGTGTCGCGGTCCTGCGTAAGGAGGGCTTCCGGATCTGTGCCGACGGCGTGGGTGACGGCGACGTACCGCTGCGGCTGCTCGACGATCTCGCTCCCGACCTGATCAAGCTCGACGCCTCACTGCTGTCGCGCGGTGCGACGGTGCGGGCCATGCGGACGCTGTGCGAGGAGATCCGCGCGCTGCTCGCGGTCGAGGGCGTGGAGACCGAGACCCAGTGCCTGGCGGCCCGGGACGCCGGGGCGCAGCTCGCGCAGGGCAATCTGTTCGCCCCGGCGGCCCGGCTGCCGATCTCCGACGTGTACGTGCCCGAACTGCCCCCGACCGTCGGCTCGTCGCGGCCGGCCGGGCCGCTGGTGCGGGACTTCGTGCGGCCCGCGGCGCTGCTGCCCGATTCGGTGTCCGCGGAGCAGGTGCGGCGCCGGCTCACCGGAGCGGCCGAGGTGACCGGGGTGCTGCTCGTCGACGCCGCCGGGGCACCGGTGCGGTCGGTGCAGCGGGACCGTTTCCTGCTGTCGCTGTCCACGCGCTACGGGCACGCGCTGTACGCCGACCGGCCCGCCGCGCGGCTCGGCGACCGACCGCGCACGGTGGGCGTCACCGCGACCGCCTGGGAGGTGCTCGACGTGGTCGCGGACGGCGAGCACGCCCGCACCGCCGACGACGTCGCCGTGGTGGACGACGACGGGCGCTGCGTCGGCGTCGTACGCCTCACCGACCTCGTACGGGCGCTTGCCGAGAGCCGCGTCGAGGAGGCCGCCGGGCTCAACCCGCTGACGCGGTTGCCGGGTTCGGACACCGTGACGGGCGAGTTGGACCGCTGGGTGGCGCAGGGCCGCGGCTTCGCCCTGAGTTGGCTGGACATCGACGGGTTCAAGCAGGTCAACGACGGTGCGGGGTTCGCGGCGGGCGACGAGCTGATCCGTTCGGTGGGACGGGCCCTCGCGCGCACGGCGTCGGATTCCGTGCGGGTGGGGCACATCGGGGGTGACGACTTCCTGGTCCTGGCCGATCCCGAGCGGCTCGGCCCGCTCGCGGCCGCCGTGCTCGACGCTCCCTGGTCGGCGGGCGGCAGGGCGGTGACGCTGTCGCTGGCCACGGTCGTGTGCCCGCCCGGCAGCGTGCCCGACCACCGGCGGGCCGCGGCGCTGCTCGCCCCGCTCAAGAAGGCCGCGAAGGCGCTCTCCGGGGCGAGTTGGGTCTGCGGCCAGGCGGGGCGCGAAGGTATCGACGTGCGCCGCGGCGCACGAGCCACGACCGCCGCGCGCGACCTGAAGGGAGCGCCGGCCGCCGGTTAACCGTTGCCGTCCACGACCTTGACGCTCCACTACGGCCGGTGAACACTTCCGGATGTCAGTCGGCATCGCCGCAAATCGGCCCACCGCTGCTCGGGGTCCTGGCTGCCCCAGGTGCGCATTCCTGCCGGGTTGCGGCAGGTCAGAGCCGCTCCCCCACGTGTGGTTCCGACTGTGCAGGCACGCTCGTCACGGACGCCGGGCGGGGCGCGGGACTTCCCTGCTTACGGCAGCCGTGGTTCAGAACCAGCCATGGAAACGCACCCTGCACGGAGGACCGGGGAGCACTGCCCCCGGGCGAGGGCCTAGGAGCCGCCATGAGCAACGGAGACATCTTCATCGGTGAGGTCATCGGCACCGGTATTCTGATCCTTTTCGGCGCGGGCGTCTGCGCCGCCGTCACTCTGAAACACTCCAAGGCGAAGGCCTCCGGGTGGGTCGTCATCGCGTTCGGCTGGGGCTTCGGCGTGCTGGCCGGCGCCTATACGGCCGCCCCGCTGTCGGGCGGCCATCTCAACCCCGCGGTCACCATCGGCATCGCGGTCGACACCGGCAAGTGGGACAAGGTCTGGGTCTATCTGCTCGGCCAGATGGTCGGCGCGATGCTGGGCGCCGTCCTCGCCTACCTGGTGTATCTCGCGCAGTTCAACGCCAACGTCGATTCGGGCGAGGAGGCCGCGGAGGACGGTCCGACGCCGACGCTCGGCATCTTCTCGACGATCCCCGAGATCCGGAACGTGGTCGCGAACCTGCTCACCGAGGTCATCGCGACGATCAGCCTGGTTCTGCCCATCCTCGCGTTCGGGCTCACCAAGGGACTCGGCGAGTCCGGCACGCAGGTACTGATCGTCGCGCTCCTGGTCGTCGGCATCGGTCTGTCGCTCGGCGGGCCGACGGGTTACGCGATCAACCCCGCCCGTGACCTGGGCCCGCGCATCGTGCACCAGTTCCTGCCGATCCCCAACAAGGGGACATCCGACTGGGGTTACGCTCTCGTCCCGGTCGTCGGGCCGCTCATCGGCGGCGCGCTGGCGGGGGTCATCTACAACGCAGCGTTCTGAAGCAACGCAGCGTTCTGAAGCGCAGAAACACTCTCGAACGTCTTCTTACGAAGGGGTAGCCATGCCCGACACTTCCGTGAAGTACGTCGCCGCCATCGACCAGGGCACCACCTCGAGCCGCTGCATCATCTTCAATCAGGACGGCGAGATCGTCGCCGTCGACCAGCGCGAACATCGCCAGATCTTCCCGAAGCCAGGCTGGGTGGAGCACGACGCCACCGAGATCTGGTCCAAGGTCCAGGCCGTGGTCGCCGGGGCGATCGCCAAGGCGGGACTGCGCGCGGACCAGCTCAGCGCCCTCGGCATCACCAACCAGCGCGAGACGACGGTCCTTTGGGACCGGGCCACCGGCAAGCCCGTGCACAACGCGATCGTGTGGCAGGACACGCGAACCTCGGCGCTCTGCAACGAGTTGGGCGGCGCCGACGGACAGGACCGATTCCGCGAGACGACCGGCCTGCCCCTGGCGAGCTACTTCTCCGGGCCCAAGGCGGCCTGGCTGCTCGACAACGTGCCGGGCCTGCGGGCCAGGGCCGAGCGCGGGGACCTCGCCTTCGGCACGATCGACTCGTGGCTGATCTGGAACCTCACCGGGGGCACCGACGGCGGCGTGCACGTCACCGATGTCACCAACGCCGGGCGCACCATGCTGATGAGCCTGGAGACCCTCCAGTGGGACCAGTCGATCCTGTCGGCGATGAACGTTCCGGAGTCGCTGCTTCCGGAGATCCGTTCGTCCGCCGAGGTGTACGGCACTGCCGTCGGACAGCTGGCCGGCGTGCCGGTGGCCTCGGCGCTCGGCGACCAGCAGGCGGCCGTGTTCGGGCAGGCCTGCTACGACACCGGTACCGCCAAGAACACCTACGGGACCGGCAGCTTCCTGCTGCTCAACACCGGTAACCGGCCGGTCGCTTCGAAGAACGGCCTGCTCACCACCATGGGGTACAAGATCGGCTCCGAGGCGCCCGTGTACTGCCTCGAAGGGTCGATCGCGATCACGGGTGCCCTGGTGCAGTGGTTCCGCGACCAGCTCGGCATCATCAAGACCGCCGACGAAATCGAGACGCTCGCGGCAAGCGTGGACGACAATGGCGGCGCCTACATCGTGCCCGCCTTCTCCGGTCTGTTCGCGCCCTACTGGCGCTCCGACGCGCGCGGCGTCGTCACCGGCCTCACCAGGTACGTCACCAAGGGCCACCTGGCGCGTGCCGTCCTGGAGGCGACGAGCTGGCAGACCCGTGAGGTCGTCGACGCGATGTACCAGGACTCCGGGGTGCAGATCACGACCCTGAAGGTCGACGGCGGCATGACCAAGAACGACCTGCTGATGCAGCATCAGGCCGACGTCCTGGGCGTTCCGGTGATCCGGCCCAGGGTGTCCGAGACGACGTGCCTGGGCGCCGCGTACGCCGCGGGGCTCGCGACGGGCGTGTGGAACGACCTGGACGAGCTCAAGGCGCACTGGCAGCGCGACGCGGAGTGGACTCCCGCGATGGACGCGGGAGTCCGTGACCGCGAGTACCACAACTGGCGCAAGGCCGTGGAGAAGAGCTTCGGCTGGCACGAGGACTGAGACGGCTCGCAGGCCATGTCCCCGCGCGCGTGGTGACGTACAGCCATCCACGCGCGCGTACGCGGCGGTTCGGACCCCGGTCGGCGGGGGTGCGGGCCGCCGCCGTGCGTACTCAGGTCGCCGCGGGCTGCCTGCGCTCGGCGGCTTCCGCGGCGTGGCCGACGACGGCGATCAGCACGTCCTTCACCGACTCCTTGTCGCGCGCGTCGCACAGGACCACAGGGACGTCCGGGTCGAGGTCGAGCGCCTGTCGGACCGCGTCGGCCGGGTGGTGGGAGGCGCCGTCGAAGCAGTTGACGCCGACGATGAACGGTATGGAACGCCGCTCGAAGTAGTCGACCGCGGCGAAGCAGTCCTCCAGACGGCGGGTGTCCGCGAGGACGACTGCTCCCAGGGCGCCGGTCGCCAACTCGTCCCACAGGAACCAGAAGCGGTTCTGTCCCGGTGTGCCGAAGAGGTAGAGCACGAGGTCGTCGCGGAGCGTGATCCGGCCGAAGTCCATCGCCACCGTAGTGGTGTCCTTGCGCTCCACGCCCGCGGTGTCGTCCACGGGGCGGCCCGCCTCCGTGAGGAATTCCTCCGTGCGCAGCGGCCGGATCTCGCTGACCGCGCCGACCAGCGTCGTCTTGCCCACGCCGAAGCCGCCGGCCACCAGGATCTTGAGCGTCACGGGCTCGACGGGGGCCTTTCGGTGCTCAGAACGCCCGAAGATCATGGCTGTGTCTCTCCTGCCTCGCTGGTGTCGTTGTCTCGGGTACTGCTGCTCGCCCCGGGCGGCCCGTAGCCGCCACCTCCGGGCGTTTCGACGACCAGTACGTCGCCGGGGGCCACGTCGGCCGTATCGCTGCCGTCGAGGCGGGTGACGGTGCCGTCCACGCGCTCCACGGAGTTGGCGCCGAGCGCTCCGGGGACGCCACCCGCCATCCCGTAGGGCGGCACCCTGCGGTGCTGGGTCAGCGTGGAGACGGTCATCGGCTCGCGGAAGCGGATGCGCCGCACGGCGCCGTCACCGCCCGGCCAGCGGCCCGCTCCCCCGCTGCCTCGCCGGACCGCGAACTCCTCCAGGAGGACGGGCAGCCGCCACTCGAGGACCTCGGGGTCGGTGAGCCGCGAGTTGGTCATGTGGGTCTGTACGACGGGCGCCCCGGGGAAGCCGTCCCCGGCGCCGGAGCCGGAGGCCACCGTCTCGTAGTACTGGTGGCGCGCGTTCCCGAAGGTGATGTTGTTCATCGTGCCGGAGCCCTCGGCCTGCACGCCAAGGGCGCCGTAGAGGGCTCCGGTGATGGCTTGTGACGTCTCCACGTTGCCCGCGACGACCGCGGCGGGCGGCTGGGGCGAGAGGAAGGAGCCGGGCGGCACGACGATGTTCAGGGGGCGCAGGCAGCCGTCGTTGAGCGGGATGTCGTCGTCCACGAGCGTCCGGAAGACGTACAGGACGGCGGCGTTGACGACCGCGAACGGGGCGTTGAAGTTCGTGGTGAGCTGGTCGGAGGTGCCGGTGAAGTCGACGGTGGCGCAACGCTGTGCGCGGTCCACGCTCACGCGCACACGGATGACCGCGCCCGAGTCGGTCTCGTAGCTGAACTCGCCGCCTTCCAGGGCGTCGATGACGCGTCGTACGGAGTCCTCGGCGTTGTCCTGTACGTGCTTCATGTAGGCGAGCACGACGTCAAGGCCGAAGTTCTCGATCATGCGGGCGACTTCGTCGACGCCCTTCTGGTTGGCCGCGATCTGGGCGCGCAGATCGGCGAGGTTCGTCCGCGGGTTGCGGGAGGGATGGGGTGCCTCGGTCAACAGGCGCAGCGTCTCCTCCTCACGGAACCGGCCGGCCTCCACGAGCAGCCAGTTGTCGAAGAGCACGCCTTCTTCGTCGATGCTGCGGCTGTTCGCGGGCATGGAGCCGGGGGCGATGCCGCCGATCTCCGCATGGTGGCCGCGCGAGGCGACGTAGAACAGGATCCGGTCACCGTCCGTGTCGAAGACCGGAGTGATCACGGTGACATCGGGCAGGTGCGTGCCGCCGTGGTACGGGTCATTGACGGCGTAGGTGTCGCCGGGCCGCATCGTCGAGCCGCGGCGGTGAATGACCTCTTTGACGCTGGTGCCCATCGAGCCCAAGTGCACGGGAATGTGCGGGGCGTTGGCGACCAGGCTGCCGTCGGGGTCGAAGAGCGCGCAGGAGAAGTCCAGACGTTCCTTGATGTTGACGGACTGCGAGGTCGACTCGAGGCGGGCGCCCATCTGTTCGGCGATCGACATGAAGAGGTTGTTGAAGACCTCGAGCATGACCGGATCGGGTTCTTCCGCGAATTCTGTGCCCGGATCGGAACTCTCTGTAATCGCCGACCGTTCCATGATCAGGTGACCGTCGTCCGCGAGGGCCGCCTGCCATCCGTCGTCGACGACGGTCGTCGATCCGTCCTCGGCGATGATCGCCGGCCCCTCGACGGGGTCGCCGGGCGGAAGTTCAGCCCGGTGATGGAGGGGTACGTCCCGCCAGGTCCCCCCGGTGTGCAGGCGGACGGTGAAGGAGGCTGCGGGGGCGGTGGCGTGGAGAGCGAGATGCGAAAGATCGGGGGGATCGGTCAGGCCAGTGGCTTCTACGGAGAGTGATTCGACGACGAGCGGTCGGTCCAGGGTGAAGGAGTAGTGAGCGCGATGACGTTCTTCGAAGACGCGGGTCATGGCGTCGGGTTCGGCGAGTTCCACGGTGAGCGCGGTGTCCGTGCCGTCATAGCGGAGCTGGGCCCTGCGCACGACCCGCATGCGCTCCTCCGGGACGTCCTCGGCGCGCAGCTCGTCGCGTGCGGCACTCTCCAGATCGTCCGCCGTCTTGAGGATGTGCGGCATCGAGCAGGCGTCGACGGTGGCCTCGACGGACTGTTCCCGCATCGCCGTGGTGTCCGCCAGGCCGATACCGAGCGCGGAGAGGACGCCGGCCATGGGCGGCACGAGGACCGTCCGGATGCCGAGTTCGTCGGCGACCTTGCACGCGTGCTGGCCACCGGCGCCACCGAAGGTGGTGAGGGCGTAGCGGGTGACGTCGTGGCCCTTCTGCACCGAGATGCGCTTCACGGCGTTGGCGATGTTCGCCACGGCGACCTGGAGGTAGCCCTCGGCCACCTGCTCCGGGGTGCGCGCGTCCCCGGTCGTTGCGCGGATCTCGGCGGCGAGGGCCGCGAAGCGCTCGCGTACGAGGCCGTCGTCGAGCGGCTGGTCACCTTCGGGGCCGAACACGTGGGGGAAGTAGGCGGGTTGGACGCGGCCGAGGGCGACGTTGGCATCGGTGACGGTGAGCGGGCCGCCGCCCCGGTAGCAGGCCGGTCCCGGCACCGCGCCGGCCGAGTCGGGTCCGACCCGGTAGCGGCTGCCGTCGAAGTGCAGCACGGAGCCGCCGCCCGCCGCGACGGTGTGGATGTCGAGCATGGGCGCGCGCAGCCGCACTCCGGCGATCTGCGTGGTGAGCACCCGCTCGTATTCGCCGGCGAAGTGCGAGACGTCCGTGGAGGTGCCGCCCATGTCAAAGCCGATGACGCGGTCGAAGCCCGCGCGCCCGGACATCCGGGCCATGCCCACGATGCCGCCCGCGGGCCCGGACAGGATGGCGTCCTTGCCACGGAACTGCCCGGCCTCGGCAAGCCCTCCGTTGGACTGCATGAACATCAGCGGTACGTCGGGGAGTTGCTCGGCGACCTGGCGCACGTAGCGGCGCAGGACGGGCGACAGGTAGGCGTCGACGACGGCGGTGTCGCCCCGTGGCACCACCTTCATGAGCGGACTGACCTCGCTGGACAGCGAGATCTGCGGGAAGCCGATGCGCTCGGCGAGGGCGCCGATCTCTCGCTCGTGATCCGGGTGGAGGTGACTGTGCAGGCAGACGACGGCCACCGCTCGAATGCCTTCTTCGTAGGCCCGGCGCAGCGAGCCTTCGAGGGCGCCGAGGTCGAGCGGGGTGATCACCTCGCCCTGGGCGTCCACCCGTTCGTCCACCTCGATGACGCGCTCGTGGAGCAGTTCGGGCAGCTCGATGCGGCGGGCGAAGATGCGGGGCCGGTTCTGGTAGGCGATCCGCAGGGCATCGCGGAACCCGCGCGTGATGACGAGGGCGGTCGGCTCACCGCGGCGTTCCAGGAGGGCGTTGGTGGCGACGGTGGTGCCCATGCGGACGGAGTCGACGCGGTCGCCGGGCCTGTCCTCGGGCGCCGCCTCAGCGCCCGCGTTCTCGCCCTCGTCCTCGCCGAGGAGTTCGCGGATCGCGAAGACGGCCGGGTCGGCGTAGCGCGACGGATGGTCGGACAGCAGCTTGTGCGTGAGCAGGCGGCCGTCGGGCCGCCGGGCCACGACATCCGTGAAGGTGCCGCCTCGGTCGATCCAGAACTGCCAGCCTGCCACGTGTGTCTCCCGCCGTCCGCCCCGTTCCTGTGCCCCGCAGGCTCCGCTGTCGGATCAGAGCGCTCTGAGGCCGTCGATCACGTCGCGGAGAATACTCGCGTCGGGCAGCTCCGCCGGTGGCACCGGCCGTGTCACGTGGACCAGTTCGTCGTCGACGAGATCCCCTATGAGGACGCGCACCACCCCTATCGGGAGATCGAGCTCGGCGGCCAGTTCGGCCACGGACTGCGGGGCGTCCTGGCAGAGCTCGACGATGTCGACGTGTTCCGGCGACATCGTCTGGTCCGTCGCCGCGCCGCCTTCATGCTGTTCGGCGACGACGACCGCGATCAGGTCGAGCCGGTGGCGGCCCGCGCTGGTGGTGCGGCCGCGCGTCATGGCGTACGGGCGCACGACGGGGCCCGCGTCGTCGTCGAACCAGTGATGCGTCTCCTGACCGTCTGGTCTCATACCGACCCACTACCCTCCGGCGGGCAGGTCCGTGCGCCGGGCCGTCCCCAGGTGCACCCCGACGCGCTTGACCAGCAGGGTCATCTCGTAGGCGACGAGGCCGACGTCGGAGTCCGCGTCGGACAGCACCGCGAGGCAGCTGCCGTCCCCCGCCGCGGTGACGAACAGGAAGGCCTCGTCGAGCTCGACGACCGTCTGCCGCACCCCGCCCGCGTCGAAGTGCCGACCCACCCCCTTGGCGAGGCTGTGGAATCCGGAAGCAACGGCGGCGAGGTGTTCGCTGTCCTCGCGACTGAGCCCCTCGGAGACGCCCGTGGGCAGCCCGTCGCCGGAGAGCACCATCGCCTTCCGGATGCCGGCGACGCGCTCGACCAGGTCGTCCAGGAGCCAGTTCAGCTCGCCGACAACCCCATTGGTGGTCTGCGCATTGGCCTTCGGCGCGGTCATCGACCGTCCCCCTCAGAGTTCGTTCCTCGTGCTGTCCCGTCGGTGCGCTCATCGCCCGCGGTGTTCTCCGCGCGTCCACGCCGCCAGCCGCGCTGGAGCGAGGCCATACGGCTGCGCACCTCGTCGGCGTCCCGGTCGGCGGGCAGTTCGGAGGGAGTCCTGTCTTCGGCCAGTGCCGCGCTGTCGCCGCGCAGGTCCGGGCCGTCCTTCAACTGCGGGGCCAGGTTGGCTTGTCGCACGCGGCGGGGCAGGCCGCCAGTAGTGGTGCCGGACGTGCCGGGCCGCTGGGCGTCCGCCGCGGGCTCGGGGGCCTCGCGCGGGGCCGCGGCCTCCTCCACCGCACGGGTGCGACGTCTCGGGAAGCCGTCCGGGGTGTGACCCTGCCCGTCGCCGTTGCCCCGGTCGTGCCGCTCGCCCGGTTCGGGCCCGGCGCGGTCGTCCGCGCCGGGCCGGCTGTGGGTCACGGGCCTGCCGTGCGAGCTGACGAGCTTGGGCACGCGCCGTCGCGGGAGCGGCAGTGGCCCCTCAGGGCCGGCCGCCGGATCCTGCGCGTCACGGTCCCCGGAACGACGCGGGCCGCCCGTGTGGCGGGAGGTGTCCGTGTGGCGGGAGGTGTTCGTGCCGTCGCTCCCGGCGCGGTCGTCCTCGGCCTGCTGGTGCTGTTCACCGGGAGGCCCGGACACGGCACGGCGAGGGCGGAACAGGCCGCCGCGCTCGCTGTCCTCGTCGCCCAGGGCTCCGGGGAACCGGGTCATGTCGGAGGTCGTCAGCGGGGCCTCCAGCTCGACCGGCCCGTTGAGCACGGAGGCCGGCAGACCGGGCAGCCCGGCCACGGAGCCCGGCTTCGATCGGGTCGCCGACGGGGCCGTGCGGCGCAGCGCGTTGGGCCGGTCGAGACGGAAGCCGGCGCCCTCGGTGTCGGGGGCGTCCGTGAGCAGGGAGTCCGGAATGAAGACCACCGCGGTGGTGCCGCCGTAGGGCGACGGCTGGAGGGAGACGCGGATGTTCTGCCGCTGGGCGAGGCGGCTGACCACGAACAGGCCGAGCCGGTCGGTGTCGGAGAGTTCGAACTCCGGTGTCTCGGCGAGGCGCAGGTTGGCGTCGAGCAGCGCGTCGGGGGCCATTCCGAGGCCGCGGTCGTGGATCTCCAGGGTGAAGCCGTTCGCGACGCGCTCACCGACCACCTGCACGGCGGTGTGCGGCGGCGAGAACACCGTGGCGTTCTCCAGGAGTTCGGCCACGAGGTGGGTGAGGTCGGCGACGGCCGGCCCCGTCACGGCGATCCGCGGCAGCCGCCGTACCTCGACGCGTTCGTAGTCCTCCACCTCGGCGACGGCGGCGCGCACGATGTCCATGAGCTGGACGGGTCTGCGCCACTGCCGGGACGGGGCGGCGCCGGAAAGGATCACCAGGCCCTCCGCGTGGCGGCGCATCCGGGTGGTGAGGTGGTCGAGGCGGAACAGGTCGGCGAGTTCGTCGGTGTCCTCGGTCCTGCGCTCCATCGTGTCGAGCAAGGTCAGCTGCTTGTGCAGCAGGACCTGGCTGCGCCGGGCGAGGTTGACGAACACCTCGGAGACGCCTCGGCGCAGCTCGGACTGCTTGACGGCGGCTTCGACCGCGGATCGCTGCAGGGTGTTGAGCGCCTGGCCGACCTGTCCGATCTCGTCCCTGTCGTATTCGAGACGCGGCGCCTCGGTCTCCACATCGACCTCGTCCCCGGCGGCCAGCCGGCGCATCACACCGGGGAGCCGCACACCGGAGGCCTCGTGCGCTTCGAGACGGAGCCGGCGCAGATCGCGGATGAGCCCGCGGCCGATGCGTACGGAGAGGTACAGGGAGACGAGCAGGGCGAGCAGACCGAGCACTCCGGCGACCCCGGCCCGCACCAGGACGTCGATGGCCTCCGGGCGGGCGCGGTCCTGGTAGCGCTCGGTCGCGGCGGTGTCCCGGTCGACGAGTTCGTCGAGCACCGACTGCGAGGCCTTGTCCCAACTCCGCGCGGTGACGCCCCGGGGAGTCCCGGGAGAGCCGTTCACGACCGCTTCCTCGGCGGCGCGCAGCGGGTTGGTTTCCGGGCTCTTCCAGTACCGCTGGTAGCGGGAGCGCTCGGAGTCGGGCAGGAGCGCGAGATTGCTCTCGTAGAGGAGGGAACGCTGGGCGACGAGGTCGGAGACCTGCCGCAGCTCCTGCTGGTTGAACCGGCGTGCGACGAGACCCGAGCCGACCAGGGCGTCCTCCTGGGACAGGAGTTCGCGTGCCTTGAGTACGCCGACGAGGGCACGCGCCTGGCGTTCCACCTTCGCGTCGTCGAGGGCCGTGAGGTCGAGCAGGAAGTCGTATGTCGGCGCGATGAGGCGGTTGTAGAACTCGAGGGCCTGGGCGCGGGTCACGGTGCCTTCGTCGACGTTCCGACGGAGCGACTCGATGCCTTCCAGGCCCTCGACGGCGGTATCGAGGGAGACCCGGGCGTCGCCGTCCAGGTCGTCGCGGATGTCGCCGTCCCGCACCTTCTCCTTGATCCGCGTGATCGACTCGTCGGCCGTGGTCCGCTCGGCCCGCAGCGCCGACTGGGCGTCGGAGGCGCGGGGGTCGGCGAGATAGACGAGTGTCTGGCGGCGCTCCGCCTGCAGGGAACGGCTCGTGGCGATCAACGGGTAGGCGACCGAGTCGACCGCCTGGCCCGCGGAGATCAGCTGGACGGCGGCGCGTCCCGTGATCACCGTGGCGAAGGCCCAGATGGCCGTCAGGGACAGCAACGGCACCAGCAACAGCGCCACGATCTTCCTGCGGATGGACTTCCCGCGAAAGCGCACGGCCTCCCCCAGATCGACCCCTCTGCCTTCAGGGGCACACATGTGCGTCAACAAACGGCGCGAGCCTACTACTGAGACAGGAGCAACTCGAAGACCTGTCCGGATGATGTCCGAGTGAACCGTGGTGCTGACATCACGAGTTGTCCGGCATTGCGGGAGATTCCCTCCGCTCGAGACCCTCTTCGACAGTGGTCACAACCGGCCCTGCCTGTCGAAGAGTTGGCCGGAATCCTCCGCACCGCCCGCCCGGAACAGGCGAGTTCGCCAAAACGGGAATCTTCCCGGCGCGCCGTTCGTCCTCAAGAAGGGAGGGGGCGCCTCGACGGCGTAAAGCACGGCAATTCGGGCAGTCACTGTGCAGTGCCGATGCGGGGGCATCGGCTTGAGGGCCGTTGAGGGCCCACGAGCGGTGGGGAGTGACGTGGCGATGGGCACGGCAGAGCGGAGCGGGCTGTGGATCGAGGAGCCGGCGCGTCGACGCCGGATGCCCGATCCCGTACGGACGTCAGCGGTACGGGCCGTCCTCATAGTCGCGCTCACCCTGATCCAGGCCATGATCGCAGTGTTGTGCACGCTGACCGACTCCTGGCTGGCCTTCCCCATGGTGCTCAGCAGCGTGGCCAGCACGGTCGCGGCCACGTGGGGTGTCCTCGACGTCTGGGTGACGCGTCAGGTGTGGAACCAGCGGCACGGCGTCGTCTCGGTCCCGGCCAGCACGGCCCGGCAGTTGCGCAAGGAGCGCCGCCAGGCCCGCCGTGCCGCGAGGTCGCGACGCGGCGTCCCGCGGCCCGACTCGGTCAACATACGCAGGCGCGGCAGGGCCGGGCAGCTGACCCACTCCTGACCCGCCCCCGCCGCGCGCCCAGAAAGCGGCAGCAGACATCAGGCATCAGGCATCAGGCGTCAGCAGGTCGCTTGTACATCCTCGTGGCCGTGATCTCGCCGTGCACCGTCTCGCCCTCGGGGTCCTGCTGCGGCAGCCCCGGACGCAGGTGCTCCTCCACGCTGATGTACTTCAGGCCGGCCCGGAGATCCGCGTCATTGCGCATCCGGATCACGAGCGGGAACTCGGCGAGCGCCGTCGTGTCGAACAGGCCGGTGGTGTAGAGGAGTTGCACGCCGAGCGCGTCGGAGACCGCACGCTGCAGTTCGAGCAGGTACGTGGCGTTGGCACGGCCGATCGGGTTGTCGAGGAACAGCGTGCCCGCGTGGCGGTGCTTGTCGCGGCCCCGGTCGTTGGAGCGCAGCGCGGCCATCGTGCAGTACAGGGCGATGGCCGCGGTGAGCAGCTGACCGCCGGAGAAGACGTCGCCCATCTGTCCGACGGGGACGCGCTCGGCACGCAGCACCGCGTCCGGCTTGAGGATCTCGACGGCGATGCCCTTGGGCTGGAGTGCCGCACCGACACCGCGCAGCAGCAGCGACATGCCGTCGCGGCGCAGGTCGGAGTTCTTCTTCACGGCCGCACTGGTCGCCTCGTCGATCACCTCGCCGAGCCGCTCGATCAGCGTGGCCTGGTCGGGCTCCTCGAAGCGGATCCGCAGGAACTCCTGTCCGGACCACTCGCCGAGCCCCTCGGGCAGCCGGGACAGGCGCTGGGCGGAGCGGAGGGTGGCGAGCGAGGACTCCACGAGGCCGCGCAGCCGGTCCACGATCGAGTCGCGGTTGCGCTCCAACTGGGCCAGCTCGTCGGTGAGGACGCGCAGTCGGGGTGCGAACGCGTCGGCCCACTTCTGCGCGTGCTCGGGGAGGGCGGACGCTGGCAGTTCGCGGATCTGCTGACGGGCGGGCGTGCGCACCTGCTCGTACCGCGTGGAGTTCGCGTGCCGCACGAGGATGTCGCTCGCCTCGCGGACCGCCGCCTCGGCCGTGGACAGGTCGGCGGCGCAGCCGCGCAGCGAGCGCCGGGCCTCGGCCGCCGTCTGGCGGGCCTCCTCCAGGGCGCCGGGATAGGGCTCCGGCTCGTCCTGCTCCTCCGACGGGTCCGCGTGGTCGCGCAACAGATCGCGCAGGAGCGCCGCGGTCTCGTCGAAGCCCCCGGCCCCGTCCTCGGCGGCACGGTGTGCGTCGAGGAGTTCGGCGTGGGCGGCGCGGGCGCTGCTCAACGCGTCGGTGCGGACGGCGAGTTCGGTGGTGGCCGTGCGCAGCAGGGTCTGCGCGTGCTCGGTGCCGGACGGGACGAGGTCCTCGGGCAGCTCCGTGTGCGCGTCGCCGTCCTCGGGCGCGTGCCGTTCGGCCTCGCCGCGCAGCCGGCCGAGCTGCTCGCTCGCCGTGGAGCCGCGGGTCTCCAGGAGCTGGACGAGTTCCTCGGCGCGGGCGGCGGCGGCCTGCCGCGAGGGGCCGTCGGCGCCCTCGGAGGTTTCCAGCAGGGTGGCGGCGCGGGTGCGCACCTTGTTGGTGAGCCGGTCCAGGTCGGCGAGCGCCGCGGACTCGTCGGACTCGGCGCGGGCCTGCTCGGCTCGCAGGTCGGCGCCGACGCCCACCTTTTCGTAGACCTGGGACGCGGCCCGGTACGCCTCGCGCAACGCGGGCAGTGACGCCTGGGGCGCCGCTCCCTCCGGTACGTCGTCGGGGGCGCCGGCGATCTCGGCGCGCTCGGCGCGCAGGGCGCGGGCGGTGCGGCGGGCGTCGTCGGCGGAGCGCTGGGCGGCCCGGCGGTCCTCGTCGGCCGAACGCGCGTGCTCCAGGCAGAAATGGGCCCGGGCCTCCGACTCGACGGCCTCGTCGGCGAGTTCGCGGACCTTCGCCTGCCAGCGGGCGCGCTCGCGCAGGCGGAACGCGAGCCCGGCGAGCGCGTCGGCGGCGCGGCGGGCCTTCTGCGCCGCCTCCTGCCGCTCGTCGCGCACGCGGGTCGCCTCGGCGGCGGACTCGTCGGCCTCGGCGCGCAGCGTGCGGGCCTCGGCGAGCTCGGCCTCGGACTCCTCGGCGAACGTACGGGCCGCACCGGCCGCGGCGGCGAGTTCGGCGAGGCGGCCCGTGGGGCAGCCGGAACGCCAGGAGGTGAGGCGTGCCGCCAGTTCGCGGTCCTTGGCGAGGCGCCCGGCAAGTGTGCGGATTTCCTCGTCACGCCGAGCCGCGCGCTCGCGGAGCGCCTGCCGCTCCTCGTCGGCGGCGTGCTCGTCGTGCATGGCCGGGTTCGGCGGTACGAGGAAGACGTTCGCGTCCGACGCGTTCTCGGCCGGGGTCGGGGCGAGCAGCGCGGCGGCGGTGCCGACGGCGACAGCGGAGCGGGGCAGCAGGGCCGCACCGGCGAGCGCCTCCCGGGCCCGCCCATGGGCCGCCGGGTCGGTGATCACGACGCCGTCGACCAGCTCGGGCCGGGCGGCGAGTACGCGCGCGTGGTCGGCCGGATCGACGGACTGGGCGAGGTAGCGCCAGCCCGGCAGGGCCGGGATGCCGTGCTCACCGAGGAACTCGACGGTGGCCAGCACGTCGGGGCCCGGCGGGAGCAGGCCGCCGTCGCCCAGGGCGCCCAGGATCCGGGAGTCGTCGGCGGCGGCCGTACGGAGCTCGAACAGCTGCCGCTCGGCAGCGGTCACGGTGTCGTCGAGGAGCGCCTTCAGGTCGTCGGCGGAGCGGTCCAGGTCTTCGGCGGTGAGGGTGCCCTCGGAGGCGTCCTGCGCATCCGCGTCGGATTCCGCGGCCCCGGAGGCTGCGAACGGCCCGCCCACACCGAGGAGTTCGGCCAGTCGCTCCTCCCCCGCGAGGGAGGCCGCCGCCTGCTCCTCCGCCTGGTGGGCCTGCTCCGCGGCGCTCGCGGCATCGGCGGCACGGGCCGCCGTCAGCTCGGCGCGGGCATCGACGGCCGCGGCCTCGCGCGCGTGCTCGGAGGCCCGGCGAGCGGCTTCGCGTGCGGTGTCCCACGCGGCGACGGTCGTCTTCTCCGCGTCGGCCGCGGCAAGCGCGGCGCGGGCCGGGTCGGCGTCGGGCACGCTGTCGTCGATCCACCCGGCGCGCACGGCCTCGGTGGTTTCCTGCTCGACCTCGGTCAGCCGCTGGCGCAGGTGCCCGAGTTCACTGCGGGCACGCTGGGCCTCGGTGGCCGCGGCCGTGGCATCGCGGTGCGCGGTCTCGCCCGCGTCCTGGAGGACGGCGGAGCGCTCCTCCTCCTCGTTCGCGTGCGTTTCGGCCTGCTCGGCGGCGCCGTGCAGCGACCGGACGAGTTCGGACGCGGCCTTGGCGCGGGCCGCGAGCGCGGGGGCGGCGTCGCGCTCGGCCTCGCGGATGGCGACGGCCACGCGCGCGGAGCGGTCGGCGGCGGCGCGGTGGCGCAGGACGGCCTCGGCGGCCTGCCACGCGGAGTGGAGGCCCCGCGCGTCGGCCAGCTCGCGCTTCTGCGCGGCGGCGGCCTTCTCGGCTCCGGCGAGCGCCAGGGAGGCGTGACGGTAGGCGAGTTCGGCGGCGATCAGGGAGCTGCGCTCGCGCGCCGAGTCCGCTTCGGTGACGGTGTGCGCGGCGGCGGTGACCTGCTGGGCCAGCTCCCCGGTACGGCCGCGCTCGACGGCGGCGCGGGCGGACAGCCGGCGCGCCAGCGTGCGCGTGCGGCGCTCGGCGGCAGCGTGCACGTCACGCGCGCGTCCCCGCGTGTCGGCGGCCTCCACGATGCGGGTGAGCAGGTCGACGGAGCCCGCCGTGAAGTCGCGCTCGGCGATCAGCTCGGCGCGCCGTCCCAGCTTGTTCCCGAACCCGCTCACCAGGTCGGCGAGGCCGTCCGTGTCCCGGGTGTCGGTCACGGCGCGCAGCAGCAGATCGGTGAAGTCGGAGTCCTTCTTGACGGCGAAGAGGCCCGCGGCCTCGCCCTCGTCCGCGTTCATCTCCCGCTGGTAGCGGAAGAGTTCGGGGTCGAGGCCGAGGTCACCGAGGTGTTCGTTCCACCGGTCGTGGATGTCTTCCCAGTGCACCTCCAGGTGCGGGTACGCCTTGCCCGCCTCCGTGAGCGCGTCACGGAAGCCCTTCATGGTGCGGCGCCGCCCCTGCGCGCCCGAGGCGCCCTCGGCGGCGCGTACGGCGCTGGACTCGGCGACCGGCAGCGAGTCGAGGCTCAGTCCGGGGCCCGGCCTGAACGAGTACCAGGCCTCGGCGAACTTCCGCGGGTCGTTGGAGACCTGCCGCCCGCGCCACTCGCTCACCTTGCCGACGACGACGCACTCGCCGGTGAGCGTGTGCTGCCACTCCAGGGCGACATGTCCGCAGTCGTCGGCGAGGAGGAACTTGCGCAGCACGCCGGAGCTGGCGCCGCCCAGGGTGTTCCGGTGACCGGGCAGCATGACCGAGAAGATGAGCTTGAGCAGGACCGACTTGCCGCCGCCGTTCTCCAGGAAGAGCACGCCGGCCGGCGCGGGGCGGCGCGGCGGGCCGACGGGCTCGTCCTCGAAGAACTCCGCCTGGGCGGGTGCGGGGTCGGGCACGGGCTCGCCGACGCCCCGCAGGTCGAGCACGGTGTCGGCGTAGCGCGCACCGGCGGGCCCAATGGAGTAGAGGCGAACCCGGGACAGCTCGTACATGGCGGACTCTCGTGGTAGGTACGGAAGTTCAGAAGGTCAGGAGTGGAACGGCAGGCCCGCGTCGGCGGCGAGCTCGGCCGCGTCCTCGTCCATCGGCGGCACCAGACTCGCGGACCCGTCGGTCACGGGGACGACCCCGAGGTCGAGAAGCTCGGCCATGGCGGCCGTGCCGGCCATGTCGCGGACCTGGAGCTGGTAGCGGGCGGTGGTGCGGTACGTGCCGCCCGAGTCGTCGCCGGTTCTCTGCAGGAAGCCGGAGTCGGTGAGGAACGCGGCGGCCTTGCCGACGATGCCGGTCGTCGAACTGGCGAGGCGGCGCGTGTCCTTGGTGGCTCCCGTGGAGCTGCGCCGCGCCCAGATCCGCCAGGCGGCTTCGAGGCCGGGAGCCTCGGTGGCCGGGTCGGTGTTCTCGCCCGTCTCCTCGGCCCGCTCCTCCAGCTTGCGGCAGGCCTGCCGGACGAAAGCGTCCACCCCGTTGACACTCACGCGGCCGATGTAGCCGTCGTCGGCGAGGTCCTCCGGGCGCGGGAAGGCGAGCGCGGCGACCGCGAGATGGGCGAGGCCGTGCAGGAAACGGTCGGTGGAGTCGGCGGTCGCCTTGCGCGCGTAGTCGCCCATGCGCACCGCGAACACGGAGTCCTCCGCGGCGGTCACGGCCATCCCCGCGCGCGGGGACACCTCCAGGACGACGAGGCCGAGCCCGGTGGCCACGGCGTCGGCGAGCCGGGCGAAGGGCGGGTCCTCGCGGTAGCGGCGCAGCAGCTCGCCGTACTCCTGGTCACGGGAGGGCTGCAGCTTCGGCTGGAGACCGAAGGAGACGAGCCGTGCCGCGTCGGCGGCATCGGCCGGGGTGACGGGCGCCTGGGCGGCCCTGACCGAGCCCGGAGCTTCGGGCTCGCCCCATTCGGCGTGCTCTTCGGCGTACTCGGTCACGGGTGGTGCTCCTTCATGGGTGTTGCATGTCCTACGGGGACGTGGGTCGGCATCACGCGGCCTCCGTCCGGTCCGCGGCCATCCCGACCGCGTCGAGCAGGGCCGTGCCCACGATGAGGTCGGCGCCGCCGAACTCCGGGTCGTCGAGCTCGGTGCCGTCATCCACGGCGAACAGCAGCTTCTCCTCGCCCTGGCGGTAGGCGGTGCCGACCGGCGGGCTCGCGGCGTGGACCGCCAACAGGGCCACCAAGTAAGGCAGTTCGGTATCGCGCTTGCGGGCGTCGGCGAGCAGTCCTGACAGCCGGCGCGGCGCGTCCGACGGCAGGTCGAGCAGCTCCATGGCGCCCGCGAGCTGCTCCTCGCTGAACCGGCTGTCGTTCGGCGTCGCGATGAGGTCCGGCTCGGGCATCTCCGCACCGAGGTGCTCGCGCTCCATGGGGGGCGTGAGCAGTATGTCGACCAGGTCGCCCACGCGGACGGACACGGGCGTACGGAGCCCTGTGCCGTGCGCGAAGAACGCGTCGGTCGCCTTGGCCGCGCTCTCCACCGGGAGCGGCAGCAGCGGCGCGAGGAGCTGCCCGTACAGGTCGAGGCCCGCGCGCGCGGAGGGCGCCGTGAAGGCCTGCCGGTCCTGCTCGGCGCGGAACAGTGGCCCTGCCTCCAGGAGGCGCGACTGCAGCTGCGTGTGGCGGCGGATGCAGTCCTTGACGATGTCGACGAGCTCGGCGGCGCGGCGCTTGTGCTCCTGGTCCTCCGCCTCGTCGCGGGCCTTGCGGATGTTCGTCAGGATCGCGTTCTCGTGCCGGTAGCGGTCCGCGACGTGGTCGAGCGCCTCGGCGATCATGTCGGGCACGGCCTGCAGCCAGTCGACGGCGCGCACATTGCGCCGCGTCGCGTCCAGCGCCTTGCGGAGCGTCTCCGAGTACTGCACGGTCCGGTATCTGGCCTGCTCGGCGGCGAGCTGCGCGTCGGCGAGCCGGCCGCGGCTGATCAGCACCTCGAGCTTGACCTCGGCGGCGATCTGCGCGCTGGTGACGTCCGTGTCGAGGGCGCCGACCAGTACGTTCACCGCCTCGTCCGTCGTGCGGAGGTAGACGCTGCCCCCGTAGCCGGGGACTTCCTCGATCAGCTTGAAGTCGTAATCACGCCGTACGTAGGAGCCGTCCGGCGCGAACGTGCCGTACACGGCGCGGAAACCGCGGTCCACGCTGCCGACGTTGATCAGGTTCTCCAGGACCCAGCGGGCCACCCGCTCGTGCTCGGCGGCGGGCCGCTGCGGGGTCTGTGCCGCGATGCGGGGCACGAGCCTGGCCACTATCTGCTCGTGGTCGGCGCCCGTGTCGAAGTCCATGTTCAGCGTGACGAGGTCGATGGCGGACAGCGCCACCTCCGCCATCCCGTACGTCGAGTACTCGCCCGCGAGATTGGCCTTGCGCACGTCCAGATCGTGCAGCGGCGCGGTGCACGCGAGCGCGCGAAGGCGGCGCGCCAGCCCCTCGTCGGCGGCCGGGCCCGGTGCGGGGCGCGGCCCCGCGCTGAGCTGGGGCGGAACGGATTCCGTGCTGGCAGGCGAAGTCACGGAGCACAGGGTATGCGCTGGGTCTGACAACGGTCGAAACGGCGCAGATGCGACGGCTTTCGGGCCCGCCCGTGACGAGCCGCGAAAGGCCGCTACCCGTCCTTCGGCATCCGCTGCCGATACGCCTCGACGAGCCCGTCGCGGGAGTCGTCGAGGTACTCCCCGAGCAGGGTCTCAGCCGTGTCCCTGCGTCCCTCGCGCAGCATCTCCACGAGTTCCAGATTGCGTGCCAGGTACGGCTCGTGGAGGCGCTGCGGATCATCGACGACGTGGAACGCGAGCCGTAGCTCGGCCAGGACGCTGCGCATCAGTTCGTCGGTGCGCTCGCTGCGTGCCAGGGCGACGAGTTCGCGGTGGAAGTGGATGTTGGCGGTCGAGACGCTCTTCCACTCGCGCCGCTCGGCCCCGCGGTGACCGTCGGCGACGGCTGCGGCGACCCCGTCGAGCGCGTACGGGGGGTCGCCCAGGGACCGTACGACGGCGCACTCGACCATGCGCCGGGTCCGGTAGATGTCCTCGACGTCGTCGACGCTCAGGACGCGCACGAAGACCCCGCGGTTCAGCCGGTGTTCGAGCAGCCGCTCGTGCGTGAGCAGCCGGAACGACTCACGGAGCGTGTTGCGCGACACTCCGAGGGCGCCTCCGATGCTGTCCTCCGACAGGCGTGTGCCGGGCGGGAAGTAGCCTTCCGCGATCCGGCTGCGCAGGATGTCCGCGACGCGCTCCGCGGTGCTGGTGCGCCCCAGCAGCGCGCGGTCGTCCGCGAGGTCGTTGAGTTCGTCCATGGCCACGGCCGAATTCAAGCGCAGTTCCGGGAACGGGACAACGTTGGTATCGACGGATCGTTCAACGACGCCGCGAACTCCTCAGGAAACGACGCCTCACGCGTCTCAGGACACGACCGCCTCCAGCGCCTCGAGCAGCCGCTCCACGTCCTCCGCGCTGCTGTAGGGGGCGAGGCCCACCCGGACGCCGCCGGCGTCCCCGAGGCCGAGCCGCCGCGAGGCCTCCACGGCGTAGAAGGACCCGGCGGGGGCGTCGATGCCGTGGGCGGCCAGGTGCCGGGAGATCTCTGCCGGACTCCGGCCCTCGACCGTGAACAGGAGGGTCGGGGTGCGCAGTTCCGCGCGCGAGTACCGCGTGATGTCGCCGAGGTCCGCTAGGCCTGCCTCCATGCGCTGTCGCAGCGCGTCCTCGTGCTCCTCCAGGGCCGCGAAGGAGGCGACGAGGCGCTCCCTGCGGCTGCCGGGGGCGCCCACGCTCAGGCCCGCGAGAAAGTCCACGGCGGCGCTCGCCCCGGCCAGCAACTCATAGGGCAGGGTGCCGAGTTCGAAGCGCTCCGGTACGGCGTCGCTGGACGGCTGCAGCTTGTCGGGGCGCAGCGACTCGAGCACCTCGGCGCGGCCGGTGAGCACGCCCAGGTGCGGGCCGAGGAACTTGTAGGGCGAGCAGACCAGCGTGTCCGCGCCGAGTGCCGCCAGGTCGACCGCGGCATGCGAGGCGTAGTGCACCGCGTCCACGTGGAAGAGAGCGCCCACTTCGTGAGTGAGGGCGGCCAGGGCCGGCAGGTCGGGACGCGTGCCTATCAGGTTGGACGCGGCGGTGATGGCCACCAGGCGGGTACGTTCCGAGAGCACCGCTTCAAGGTGCTCGGGCCGCAGCTCGCCCGTCTCCGGGTCGAAGTCGACCCACCGTACGGTGGCGCCCGCCGCTTCGGCCGCCTGCACCCACGGACGGATGTTGGAATCGTGGTCGAGCCGGGTGACGACCACCTCGTCGCCCGGCCGCCAGGTCTTGGCGAGCGTCCGGGAGAGGTCGTAGACGAGCTGCGTGGCACTGCGCCCGAACGCGACGGTCCCCGGCGTGGTGCCGAGCAGATCGGCCAGCGCCGCACGGGCCTCGACGACGATCCCGTCGGCACGGCGTTCGCCCTCCGTCGTCTGCCCCCGGTTCGCCAGCGGCCCGGCCAGTGCGGCGGCGACGGCGTCGATCACCCGCGCGGGGGTCTGGGTGCCGCCGGGCGCGTCGAAGCGGGCCGTGCCGGACTTCAGGGCGGGTATCTGTGCCCGGATGGCGGCGATGTCGAGGGCCATGGCTCAACTCCTATGGTGCGTAGGCGATGCGGGGCCTTCTCCTGGTCAGGGGCAGACCTCGCACGGCTGGCTCGTACCGGGAGCCGCTCCCGCGACCCCCGCCACATGATCGCAAGCCCGGAACGGCACCCCCAGCCCCGGGGCCGGGCGGGCGCCCGAAGTCCGCAGGTGAATCACGAGAAGGTGGCCCCTCGCCGAAGGACCACCTCCCGGAAATCAGCGCGTCACAACGCGGGGGCGTCGGGCCCGATCCTGCTGCGGACCGCGGTCTGCACCTCGTCCTCCTCGGCCGGATCGGCGGCGAGGCGGCGCAGTTGATCGACGACGCGGGCGTCGCCCGTCTCGGCGTGCCGCGCGGCGACCTCCCGGGTGCTCTCCTCGCAGTCCCACAGGCACTCGACGGCGAACCCGGCGGCGAAGGAGGGATCGGTGGCGGCGAGCGCGCAGGCGGCGCGCCCGCGCAGATGTGAGGACGCCGTCTCCCGGTAGATGTGCCGCAGCACGGGAGCGGCACTGACGATGCCGAGCCGTCCGGCCCCGTCGACGAGCGGCCAGAGGGTGGGGGCGTCGGGACCGTCACCGCGTACTGCCTCCCGTAGGGAGGTGAGGACGAGTTCGCCGTCCCGTGCGCCGCCCCTACAGGCGAGCATGCGGCCCGCGGCGGCGCCGAGCGCGTCCGGCCGGGGCGCCCACTGCCGGGCCCGCTGTACGACGGCGACGCTGCGCATCCGCTCGAAGGCGTCCAGCGCGGCGTCCACGACCGCGCGGGACGGCGCCTCCACCGCGGCCTCGATGAGTTCGAGTACGGCCGGATCATGCATGTCGGCGAGGTAGCGCAGCGCGGTGCAGCGCGCCCCGTCGGTCCCGTCCTGCGCGGCGCGCAGGATCTCGGCGTGGTCCTGCGGACCCGCCACGGCGGTCAGGCAGCGGGCGGCGGGCACGTACAGGACGGCGCCCCGCTCGAAGCCCTCCTGCGCCCAGTCGAAGACGGCCTGCACGCTCCACTCGGGGCGCGGTCCCGCCGGCCGCATCTGCCGCTGCCAGCGGTCGAAGGAGCCGGTTTCCTGCGCGGCACGCACGCGTGCCCCCACATGCGGGCGCGGGTCCTCGGCCCACAGGCGCCAGGGTCGCGGTTCGAAGGCGTCGCGCACGACGACGGCGAGTTCGGCCTCGGCGTCAGCCGGGAAGCGGGCGAGGACGGGCTCGGCGAGCGCGCGCAGTCCCGCGTCGTCGTCGCGCAGGGCCAGCTCGTCGAGCGCCCAGGCCCAGTTGCCGCCCAAGGCGGCGTACCTGCGCAGCAGCTCGAGGGCGTCCTGCCTGCCGTAGGAGGCGAGGTGGCCGAGGACCGCGAGCGCCAGGCCCGTACGCGACTCCTCGGTGTCGAGGAGGTCCTCGGGGTCGAAGAGGTGCCGCTCGATCTCGTCGAGCTCGCCATGGAGATCGACGTAGAGGCGGGCGTAGTACAGCGAGCGGTTCTCCACCTGCCAGTCGTGGCGGGGGTCGCTCAGCACACAGTGATTGAGAGCCGCGAGGGCCTCGGCACGCGGCGCCGTCAGCGCGTGCAGCGTGCCGTCGCCGCGGCCCCTCTGCAGCAGGCCGAGCAGCGTACCGCTGGGTCCTATGACCGGTTCGAACATGGGAAACAGCCTCACATCAAGCGTCGACGCAACCGGGACGATCACCTACCTGGCCACGTGACAACACGTCGGAGCGCCCGCCGTCTCTTGCTTGCTGCTACCCATTTCTCTGCCTCTCGTCCAAGGCCCGGAACCGGGCCGTTCACGGCCCGCTCTGCGCGTGGGCACCACCTGCCCCGGCCTCGCGTCCGTAAATCACGCCGTCATCATGACCCAGCGGTTCAACCCACCGCGACCACATTTCTCGCACCCCCGTTTTGCCTGGTCAGAGTCGGTGTGTCAGGAGGTGCCGAAGAGGTCGACGAGCTCCGTCTTGCCGAACATCCGGGCCGTGTCGACCGCCGAAGGGGTCCCCGCGGCCGGATCGGCGCCCCCGTCGAGCAGCGCGCCGATCACGTCGTCGGCGCCCTTGAAGACGGCGCCCGCGAGCGGGGTCTGGCCCTTGTCGTTGGCGCGGTTCGCGTCGGCGCCGCGCTCCAGGAGGGCGCGCACCGCCTCCGCGTGCCCGTGATAGGCGGCGAGCATGACGAGCGTGTCGCCCCGGTCGTTCGTGAGGTTCGCCGGCACCCCGGCGTCCACGTAGCCCATGAGAGCCTCCGTCTCGCCGCTTCGCGCGAGGTCGAAGATCTTGGTGGCCAGCTCCACGACCTCCGGGTCGGGGGCTTCGCTCATCGGGCGGACCGCCTTTCTCCTACGTGCAGGTACGGCCGTGCAGCCGTACGAGTGAATCGACAGGGTACTGCCCGGTCCGGCACATGACCCGATCCCGCCGAGGCAAAGATCACGAACGGTGCGGACGAGTGTCCGGCAGCACGCTCGAGCAGCTCAGCAGCAGCCGGTCAATTGGGTGAAAGCCTGGCTTTTCCACCCATTTGCACCTTTTGTCGTATAGATACATGCTGTGAGCCTGGAAGAACTCATGGTGACTGTCCCCATCAACCAGGAGAACCCTCATGATCCTGTCCATCTCGGGTGTCGTGCTGCTCGGCATCATCGTCTTCCTGTTCTTCCGCAAGGACGGCCTGAAGGCCTCGCACGCGCTGGTCTGCGCCCTCTTCGGCTTCTACTTGGCGGGCACGGCCATCGCCCCGAGCATCAAGGCGGGCGGCCAGAGCCTCGCCAGCCTGCTCGGCGGGATCAAGTTCTGACGGACCACTCACCCGCACACACCACCAGGAGAACGACGTGGCCAGGCGCCCACTCCCCCGCATTCTGAGCAACGGCAGCGCCACGATCGCCCGGAGCCGGGACATGGCTCGGACGGCCGCCGACGGTGCCACCGACGTACTCCACCCCCTCATCACGGTCAGCCGTGGACTGCGTCGCCTGGCCGGTGCCGGGCGGCAGAAGTGGGCGAACACCCCCAAGGAGCGGCGCGGACCGCTGCTCTTCCTGGTGGCCGCCGTCGTCCTGGTCGTGGTGTTCATTCCGTACGGTCCGCTGCTGGCGCTCATCACCCTGATGGCGGCGGCCGGATGGAAGGGGCGCGATCCGAAGCCGCCGGAGCAGACCGGCCCCGACGATTCGCAGGTACAGCGCCTCTCGTCGCTCTACGAGGCGCTCGTACCGTACTTCTCCGTAGCCGACGACCCGAGCCCGCTGTACGCCCACGGGGGCGACTGGGAGCAGGCCTTCGAGACGTTCGACTTCGACGGCGACGGCCGTGTCGACCGGATCGACATCCGCTACCCCGCCTACTTCACGGACGGGGAAGCGGCGTCGCGGGCCCGGATCGAGCAACTGCTGCACGCCAAGCTCGGCCGGGGCCGCGAGTACCACTTCGCGTGGGACGAGGAGGGCAACCACCTGACGGTGAACGTGCTCGACCCACTGCCCACGGACATCGCCGCCCAGCACTTCGTGACCTCGCCCGGCGAGACCGTGCTCGGCTTCACCGACGGGACCGGCGTCCAGCGCACCCTGCCGGTGCTGGCGGGCGAGGAGGAGCGGGACGAACCGCCCGTCGTGTGGCGCACCGGCGTCCGCTCCACCGAGCCGCACCTGCTGATCGCGGGGCAGCCGGGCAGCGGCACGACGTCCCTGCTGCGTTCCGTGGCACTGCAGGCGCTGCGCCACGGTGACGTACTGATCGTCGAGGGCAGCGGGACGGGCGACTACGCGTCCCTGGTCGGCCGCCCCGGGGTGCTCGCCGTGGAGTGCGGTCTTGCCGGCGCGCTGACCAGCCTCGAATGGGCCGCACACGAGACGGAGCGGCGGCTGATCGCCGCGAACCGGGCGCGACAGGCCGGGCACCCCACCCCGGACGACATCAAGCGCCCGCTGTGGATCCTGCTGGACCGCCCAGGCGCCCTGGGCCACCTCGCGGCCGCGGACGGCCGCAAGGACCCGCAGACGCTGCTCCAGGTGCCTCTCAGGCACGGCCGCGCGGCCGGCGTGACGGTCGTCGTGGCCGAGCAGTTCGACAGCCTCGACGCCCTGATCGACCCGGTCCGGCAGCACACCCGCGCGCGCGTGGTGCTCGGCCCGGCCGCTCCGGAGGAGCTGCGGGACGTGCTCGGCGTCCTGCCGCAGACGACACCCACCGCCGACATCCCGGCGGGCCGCGGCTACGCCCGCCTGGGCACGGGCCCTGTCCACCGCCTTCAGGTCCCGGCGACCCCGGACCCGTACGACGACGCGACGAGCGAGACCCACCGGCAGGCGGTCACGGCCCTCCTCCCGGAGCGCAGCACGCCGGGCGACGCGACCATCGAGACCCCGGTCGAGGCGGTGCCCGACGAGGCCGAGGCGCTGGCCGAGCGCTGAGGAACAGGGATCGGCCCGTAAGCAGCGGCTCTCTTCACAAGGACGCGAGCCGGTTACGCGATCAGGGTGCGCGGCACGTCCCCGCCCGCGCCCTGACCGTCCCGGACCAGCTGCGCCGCCGCCGCGAGCCGCGCCGCCGCCTCGTCGGCCACGGCACCGCCCACGGTGAACGGCAGCCGTACGTACCCCTCGAAGGCCCCGTCGACGCCGAAGCGGGGCCCCGAGGGGACACGTACCCCGACCCGCTCGCCGAGCTCGGCGAGGCGCGAGCCCGACAGGCCGCCGGCCTTGACCCACAGGGTGAGGCCCCCGTTCGGCACGTCGAACTCCCAGTCGGGCAGCTCCCGCCGCACGGCGGCCACCAGCGCGTCACGGTTCCCGCGCGCCTGTCCGCGCCGCAGCGCGACGGCCTCTTCCCAACCGCCGGTGTTCAGCAGCCAGTTCACCGCCAGCTGCTCCACGACCGGGGTGCCGAGGTCCGCGTACGCGCGCGCGGCCACCAGGCTGCGGATGACGTCGGGTGCGGCCCGCACCCAGCCGATGCGCATGCCCGCCCAGAACGCCTTGCTGGCCGAGCCGACCGTGATCACCGTGGAGCCCGCGGGGTCGAACGCGCAGACCCGGCGCGGCATCGCCGCGGCTCCGCCGTCCTCGTCGAAGTACAGCTCGGTCATGGTCTCGTCGACCACCAGCACGGTGCCCGCCGCGCGCGCGGAGTCGACCAGCGAGCGGCGCTGCTCCTCGTCGGCGAGCGCGCCCGTCGGATTGTGGAAATCGGCGACTACGTAGGCGAGTCGGGGCGCCGCCTCGCGCAGGACCTGGCGCCAACGGTCGAGATCCCACCCCCGGAGCCCGTCGGCCATGGCGACGGGCACGAGCCTGAGGCCCGCCTCGCGCATCAGCTGAAGAATGTTCGCGTACGAGGGCGACTCCACGGCCACACGCTCGCCGCGGCCCGCGAAGAGGTGGCAGATCGCGTCGATGGCGCCCATCGCGCCGGTCGTGACCATGATCTGTTCGGGCATGGTCGGGATGCCGTGCGTGGTGTACCGCTCGGCGATCATGGTGCGCAGCGCGGGCAGCCCCGCCGGGTAGTCGCCGTGGGTGTGGGCGTACGGCGGCAGCTCTTCCAGGGCGCCCTGCACGGCGCGGGTCAGCCACGGTTCGGGGGCGGGCAGCGCCGCCGTGCCGAGGTCGATCATGGAGCCGAGGGCCTCGGGCGGCAGCGGCTCAAGGCCGCGCGCGGGGAGCGGATTCCCGGCGGGCACGGCGGTCCAACTGCCCGCTCCCCTGCGGGACTCCAGGAACCCTTCGCCGCGCAGCGCCTCGTAGGCGGCCGCGACCGTGGTGCGACTCACGGAGAATGCCTGGGCGAGTTCGCGCTCGGCAGGAAGCCGCGTGGCCACCGGGACGCGGCCCTCCAGGACGAGGAGGCGGATGCCGTCGGCGAGGGCGCGGTAGGCGGGCGGGCGGCGGGTGCCGGGGCCCGCGGGGCGCGGCTGCTGCGAGGTGAGCAGCCGGGCGAGCTGGGTCGAGCCGATCGCCGAAGTCCACTGGGCCATGCGAGCCAGTCCACCTTCCTCGAATTGGCCATGGTTGGCATCCGATTCCACGCCACAGAGTGTCATGTGCCAGGCCACTACCACCACAGAGGGGCTCACCTTGTCCGCGTCACCGTCCGTTCCGTCGCCCGGCGGCCCGCTCGTCCGCCGCCTCGTGCAGCTCTACGTAGGTCTCGCGTTGTACGGCGCCAGTTCGGCGCTCCTCGTGGAGGCGGGGCTCGGCCTGGAGCCCTGGGGCGTGCTGCATCAAGGGCTCGCCGAGCTGACGGGCATCTCCATCGGTGTCGTGTCGATCATCGCGGGCGCGATCGTGCTGCTCCTGTGGATCCCGCTGCGGCAGCGGCCCGGCCTCGGCACCGTCTCGAACGTCTTCGTGGTGGGCCTCGCGATCGACGGCACGCTCGCGGTCGTGCCGGACCCGCACTCCTACGGAGTGCGCATCCCGTTGATGCTGGCGGGCATCGTGCTCAACGGGGCCGCGACCGGCCTCTACATTGCGGCGAAGTTCGGCCCCGGCCCGCGCGACGGCCTGATGACCGGGCTCCACCAGCGCACCGGCCGCTCGATCCGCCTGATGCGCACGGTCATCGAGATCGTCGTCGTGGCGAGCGGCTTCCTGCTCGGCGGCACGATCGGCGTCGGCACGGTCCTGTACGCCCTGGCGATCGGCCCGCTGGCGCAGTTCTTCCTGCGCGTCTTCGCCGTCCCCGCGTCGCCCGCCGGCTCCACCGCGATCGCCGGCGGCACACCTCGACGGGCCATACTGCGACGGTGACCTCGCGCGTACGCCACCCCTACCTCGACCACCCGGGTCCGCTCGCGCTCGCCCACCGGGGCGGGGCGGCGGACGGCCTGGAGAACACCGTCGCCGCGTTCCGCCGCGCCGTGGACCTCGGCTACCGCTATATCGAGACCGATGTGCACGCGACCTCCGACGGGCGCCTGGTCGCCTTCCACGACAGCACGCTGGACCGGGTCACGGACGACGGCGGCCGGATCGCCGACCTCCCGTGGCCCACGGTCCGCCACGCACGCGTGGCGGGCACCGAACCGGTGCCACTCTTCGAGGAGTTGCTGGAGTCGTTCCCGGATGTGCGCTGGAACGTGGACGTCAAGGCGGAACCCGCCCTCGTCCCCCTCCTCGATCTGCTGCGCCGCACGCGCGCGTGGGACCGCGTCTGCGTCGGCTCCTTCTCCGAGACACGTGTCGCCCGCGCGCAGGCGCTCGCGGGTCCCCGCCTCGCCACCTCGTACGGCACCGGTGGAGTGCTGGGCCTGCGCCTTCGCTCGTACGGGATTCCGGCGACGCTGCGCCGCTCCGCCGTCTGCGCCCAGGTACCGGTGACACACGGGCGGGTCCGGGTGGTCGACCACCGCTTCGTGCGGGCCGCCCACGCGCGCGGCCTGCAGGTCCACGTGTGGACGGTGAACGACGAGAAGGAGATGCGGCGACTTCTCGACCTCGGGGTCGATGGCATAGTTTCCGATCACATCGAGACGCTGCGGGACGTCCTCAAGGACCGGGGGGCGTGGGTCTGACCGCCACCCCGCGGCGCCGGACGCCGGGGACGGCGAGGGGACGGGGACACGGGTGGGCACCGAGATCGCGCGGGAGACGGCGCAGGGGGCGTCCGCGCTCGCGGAGCGCAAGCGCGAGCAGCGCGGCTGGTACTTCTACGACTGGGCGTGCTCGGTCTATTCGACCAGCGTCCTGACGGTGTTCCTGGGGCCGTATCTGACCTCGGTCGCGAAGGCCGCGGCGGACGCGGACGGCTTTGTGCACCCCTTGGGCATCCCGGTCCGCGCGGGCTCGTTCTTCGCGTACTCGGTCTCCCTGTCGGTGATCCTTTCGATCTTCGTGATGCCCCTCGCTGGTGCGGCAGCGGACCGCACGGGCCGCAAGAAGCCGCTGCTCGCACTGTGCGCCTACATAGGCGCGGCGGCGACGGCCGGGATGTTCTTCCTGGACGGTGACCGCTACCTAATGGGCGGCCTGCTGCTCGTGGTCGCGAATTCCTCGCTCGCCGTCTCGATGGTGCTCTACAACTCGTACCTGCCGCAGATCGCGCCCCCGGAGGAGCGCGACGCGGTCTCCTCGCGCGGCTGGGCCTTCGGTTACGCCTCGGGCGCCCTCGTCCTTCTGGCGAACCTGGTGCTGTACACGGCACACGACACCTTCGGTGTCTCCGAGTCGACAGCGGTACGCATCTGCCTGGCGTCGGCGGGTGTCTGGTGGGGCGCGTTCACCGTGGTGCCGCTGCGCCGCCTGCGCGACCGGCGCACAGAGCCCACGCCGGGAGGCAAGACCTCCGGCCCTCGGCAACTGCTGGCCACGGTGAAGGACATGCGCCGCCACCCGCTGACGCTCTCCTTCCTCCTCGCCTACCTGGTCTACAACGACGGCGTGCAGACGGTGATCTCGCAGGCCTCCATCTACGGCTCCGAGGAGCTCGGACTCGACCAGTCGACGCTCATCGTGGCGGTACTCCTCGTGCAGCTCCTGGCGGTGGCCGGGGCGCTCGCGATGGGCCGCCTCGCCCGTACGTACGGCGCCAAGCGCACGATCCTCGGTTCTCTCGTGGCGTGGACGGTGACGATCGGGGCCGGCTACTTCCTGCCGGCCGGGGCGCCCACGTGGTTCTTCGTCCTCGCCGCCGGTATCGGGCTCGTCCTGGGCGGCACCCAAGCACTGTCCCGCTCACTGTTCTCGCACCTCGTACCGGTCGGCAAGGAGGCCGAGTACTTCTCCGCGTACGAGATGAGCGACCGCGGCATGAGCTGGCTGGGGCCCCTGGTGTTCGGGCTCGCCTACCAGCTGACCGGGAGCTATCGCGACGCGATCGTTTCCCTTGTCGCCTTCTTCGTGATCGGTTTTGTCCTGCTCGCGAGGGTTCCGGTCCACCGGGCGGTACGCGATGCCGGCAATTCCATACCGGCCCGGATTTAGCACCTGAAGGCAAATCCCGGTAGTGTACGCGGTTGGCCTGCCAGGCGTACCGTTACTGCACGTCTAGATCGCAAAACGCTGGGTGACATCCTGCGTCAGATGTGACAAACCGGTCACGGGTGGGTACAACAAGGGGCGGCTACGACGGCGACGCATGACCCGGGAACCGGGAATCTTTACCGCCGACCGGACGTTGACCGGATGACGACGACAGCGACACCTGTCCTGTGGGCGACAAGCCCGGGAGGCACGATTCATGAGTGAGCGAGCTCTTCGCGGCACACGCCTCGTAGTGACCAGCTACGAGACGGACCGCGGCATCGACCTGGCTCCGCGCCAGGCCGTGGAGTACGCATGCGAGAAGGGACATCGTTTTGAGATGCCCTTCTCGGTGGAGGCCGAGATTCCGCCGGAGTGGGAGTGCAAGGTCTGCGGGGCCCAGGCACTTCTCGTTGACGGTGACGGCCCTGAGGAGAAGAAGGGGAAGCCGGCTCGTACGCACTGGGACATGCTGATGGAGCGGCGCACCCGTGAGGAGCTCGAAGAGGTCCTCGAGGAGCGTCTGGCAGTTCTGCGTTCGGGCGCGATGAACATCGCGGTGCACCCGCGGGACAACAGCGGCCGCAAGTCCGCCTGACTCCCAGAAGCACACCGCACAACGGCCGGGGGGGGGGGGCGGGCCGGGGTGGGGCGGGCCCGCGCCACGCCGAGAGGAGACAGCGGAGGGCAAGAACGAACAAGCCTATCGGGTTGCCTGGAATGTGGGAGAAGT
>NZ_JBEOVM010000052.1:0-43894 GCF_040295505.1 Streptomyces sp. NPDC002790
CCCGCACCCCCGCGCGGGGGCCCGGCCCGCCCCCCCGGGGTTTCCCCCCCGCGGGGGCGCCGGGGGGTGCCGCGCGGGGGGGGGGGGGGTGGGCGTGCTGGTCCCGCGCCGGCCCCCCCCGTCCCGGTTCCAACTGCACGTACGTACCGGCCGAGGAGGCCAACCGTGAGTACCACCCCCGATCCCGCCCTCTTCGACCGCGCCGCCGGTGCCTTCTACGGGCTCGCGCTCGGCGACGCGCTCGGCATGCCGACCCAGGTCATGTCGCGCGAGGACGTCGTCCGCGCCTACGGCACCCTGACCGGCTTCGAGCCCGCGCGGCCCGACAACCCGGTCAGTGCCGGAATGCCCGCCGGGTCCGTCACGGACGACACCGACCAGGCCGTCATCGTGGCGCGGCTGATCGTGGAGGGCGGGGGGCACGTCGACCCGCTGCGGTTCGCCGAGGAACTCCTGTCCTGGGAACGGGAGATGAAGGCCAAGGGGTCGTTCGACCTGCTGGGCCCCTCGACCAAGGCGGCGCTCGACGCCGTGGACCGGGGCGCAGACCCCAAGGAGGCCGGCAAGTACGGCACGACGAACGGCTCCGCGATGCGCGTCGCGCCGGTCGGCATCGCCTACTCCTACGCCCCTGCCGACACCGAGACCTTCCTCGACCGGGTCGTCGAGTCCTGCCAGGTCACGCACGACACGAACATCGGTATCGCGGGCGCGGCGGCCGTCGCCGCGGCGGTCTCCACCGGTATCGCGGGCGGCACCCTCGATGACGTCTTCGACGCCGCGATCGCCGCCTCCGCGGCCGGTGAGCGGCGCGGCAACTGGATCGCGGGCGCCAGCATCCCGGCGCGGATCGCCTCGGTGCGCGAGCTGATCGCGGGCCTCGACGAGGCCGCGGCACTCGACCGTGTCGTCGCGCTCATCGGCACCAGCGTCGCCAGCCAGGAGTCGGTCCCCGCGGCGTTCGCGATGCTCGCGCTGACCGGCGGCGACCCGTGGCGGGCCACGCTCCTCGCGGCGAACCTCGGCGGCGACAGCGACACGATCGCCGCGATGGCCGGCGCGATCGCCGGCTCCCTGCACGGCCTCACCGCCCTGCCCGCCGACGCCGTACGCACCCTGCGCGAGGTCAACGGGCTCGACCTGGAGCCGCTGACCCGGCAGCTGCTCACCTACCGAACCAACCGCAGAACCGACCGCTGAACCAACCGCCGGCGGTCCGCACCCCGACCGCACCGAGCAAGAGCAAGGAGGTTCCGCCATGGCCGATTCAACGAAGAACGACCGCGTCGGCACCGTGGAGACCCGAGGGATCGAACCGGTCCCCGACAGCGAGCGGCACGGCCACGCGAGCCAGATGTTCTGGACGTGGTTCGCCGCCAACATCTCGATCCTCGGGCTGCCGCTCGGCGCGACCCTCGTCGCCTTCCGCGGCCTGAACATCTGGCAGGCCGTGATCGTCGCGATCGTCGGCTCGGTGGGCTCCTTCGCGCTCGTCGGCGCCCTCAGCCTGGCCGGCAAGAAGGGCGGCGCGCCCGCCCTGACCCTGTCGCGCGCGGTGTTCGGCCAGCGCGGCAACCACGGGCCCACACTGATCAGCTGGCTCAGCCGGGTCGGCTGGGAGACGATCACCACGACCACGGCGGCGTACGCACTGCTCGCTCTGCTCAACACGCTCTTCGGGTTCGGCCAGGGCACCGTCCTCACCCTGATCTGTCTGCTGGTCTTCATCGCCTGCACCCTGCTGATCAGCGGGCTCGGGCACGCCACGATCATGTGGATCAACAAGTGGGCGACGGTGGCCTTCGGGATCCTGAACCTGGTCGTGATGGGCTTCCTCGTCGCGACCGTCGACTGGGCGAAGGTCCTCGACGCCCCGGCCGGACCGCTCAGCGGTGTCATCGCGGGCATCGGCTTCATCGCCGCGGGCACCGGCATCGGCTGGGCCAACGCCGGTGCGGACTACGCCCGTTACCTGCCGCGGTCCATCCCGGGCGGGCGGCTCGTACAGGCCTCCGCGTTCGGCGCGGGCATCCCGCTGGTGCTGCTGATCTCGCTGGGATCGCTGCTCACGGCCGGCGATCCGACGCTCGCGACCGCGTCCGACCCGGTCGCGGCGATCAACGCGATGCTGCCGTCGTGGATGGCCGTGCCGTATCTGATCGCGGCGTTCGGCGGACTGCTGATGTCCAATCACCTGTCCACGTACTCGGCCGGGCTCACGATGATCACGCTCGGTCTGCGGGTGCCGCGGGCCTGGGCGGTCTGCGTGGATGTCGGCCTGATGTTCCTCGGCGGCGTCTACTTCATGCTGATCGCGGGCGACTTCTACGGCCCGTTCAGTACGTTCCTGACGCTGCTCGCCGTGCCGATCTCGGCATGGATCGGGGTCATCGTCGTCGACAGCGTCCGCGGTCGGCAGTACGACCCCGAGGGTGTGATGGACACCGGGCGCACCAGCCGCTATTGGTACACCGGCGGTTTCCATCTGCCCGCCGTCGTCGCGTGGGTGGTGGCGATCGTGGCCGGGCTGCTGTTCACCACGGCCTCGACCAGCGCGGACGACGTGTGGTTCAAGGGCCCGCTGGCCGGGTCCTGGCTCGGTGTCAACGGGCTCGGCTGGCTCGTCGCGATCGTCGTGGGCGGTGTGCTGTACGCGCTGCTCGGGCGCCGCACGAAGGTGACCCTCGACTCCCCCGACACCGATTCCGCCGCTCTCAAGGAGGCCACACGATGACCGCCGACTCCCGCGTCGTTCTCGCCGGGAACGTCATCGCCGATCTCGTCATCGACGTGCCCGCCCTGCCGGAGCGGGGTGGCGATGTCATAGGTACACGTACGGAGTTGTACGCGGGCGGCGGCTTCAACGCGCTCACGGCGGCGCGGCGGCTGGGCGCCGAAGCGGTGTACGCGGGGCTTCACGGCACCGGCCCTTATGGGGAGTTGGTGCGTTCCGCGCTCGCCGCGGAGGGCATCGGGACACTGCATCCGGCGCGTACCGACGGCGACACCGGGTTCTGTGTGGCCCTTGTCGACGGCGGCGGCGAGCGGACGTTCGTGACCAGTTTCGGAGTCGATGCGCGGATGACGGAGGGCGAGGCGGCTGCGGTGGCGGGCGCCGTGCGGGGCGGCGACCTCGTGCAGGTGTCCGGGTACGGCCTTGTCATGGAGGTCAACGGGCCGTTGCTCGCGCAGCTGGTGGCGGGGCTCCCCGATGGCGTACGGGTCTGTTTCGATCCGGCGCCGCTGGTGGCGGACATTCCGGCCGAGGTCCTCGAACCGGTCCTGGCCCGGACGGACTGGCTGAGCTGCAATGCGCGCGAGGCCGGGATCATGGCCGGGGGCGGTGATCCCCGGGAGGCGGCCGCCGCCTTGCGGGGGCGGTTGCGGGACGGGGCGGGGGTGTTGGTGCGGGCCGACAAGGACGGGTGCTGGTTGGCTGCGCCGGGCTCGGGGGACGTGGTGCATGTTCCGGGGTTTCCGGTGGACGCCGTGGACAGCAATGGCGCGGGGGATGCGCATGTCGGGGCGTTTCTGGCGTTGCTCGGGCGGGGGGTTTCGGCGTATGACGCTGCGCGGGGGGCCAATGCGGCGGCGGCGCTTGCGGTGACGCGGCGGGGGCCCGCCACCGCGCCCACCGTGGGTGAGCTGGTGGCGTTCCTCGGGGCGGATGGGGCGCGGGCGGTGGGGCTGGGCTGAGGGCGTTTCTCCCCCACCCCGCCCCTTCCCGAAAGTCCTGCCGGACGGGCCTGCTCAATCGCCGCAGGGGCTATAAATAGCCCCTGCGGCGATTGAGGGGCGGGGTGGGGGTCAGTGGTCGTTCTGGGCCAGGCGGAGCATGTGGTTCGCCAGGGACTGGCCGCCTGCCGGGTCGCGGCTGATCAGCATGACCGTGTCGTCGCCCGCGATCGTGCCGAGGATGACGTGCAGTTCGGCCTGGTCGATCGCGGAGGCGAGGAACTGGGCCGCGCCCGGGGGCGTACGCAGCACCACCAGGTTGGCCGAGGCCTCCGCCGAGATGAGCAGCTCGCCGGCCAGGCGGCGCATCCGCTCCTCCTTGGCCGATTCGCCGAGCGGAGCCTGCGGGGTGCGGAAGCCGCCCTCACTGGGCACGGCGTAGATCAGCTCACCACCGGTGTTGCGGATCTTGACCGCACCCAGCTCGTCCAGGTCGCGGGAGAGCGTCGCCTGCGTGACCGTGAGCCCGTCGTCGGACAGCAGCTTCGCCAACTGGCTCTGGGAGCGAACCGGCTGACGGTTGAGGATGTCCACTATCCGGCGGTGCCGCGCGGCGCGGGTCTGCGGCACGCCCGCCGCGGCGTGCGCCAGGTGCGTGGCCGCGGCCACGTCTCTCTCCGCTTTGCTGCTCATCGTCGTCCCATTCCTCAGGCTCGTCCTTCGTCGTCGGCGGCCGCGTCCAGTACGGCGGGCAGCGCCGCGAGGAACGCGTCCGCCTCGGCGTGCTTAAGGTTCAGCGGCGGCATGAGCCGTACGACGTCGGGTGCGGGCGCGTTCACCAGGAGGCCCGCGTCCTGGGCCGCCTGCTGCACCTGCGGGGCGCGCGGCCCGGTGAGCACGATACCCAGCAGCAGGCCCGCGCCCCTGACATGACCGACCAGCGGGTGGCCGAGTGCCTCGATGCCGGCCTTGAGGCGCTCGCCGACCGCCTTGGTGTTCTCCAGGAGGCCGTCGCCCGCGATGGTGCCGAGGACCGCGAGGCCCGCCGCGCAGGCGACCGGGTTGCCGCCGAACGTCGTGCCGTGCTGGCCCGGCTTCAGCAGCTTCGCCGTCTCGCCGAAGGCGATCGTCGCGCCGAGCGGGAGGCCGCCACCGAGGCCCTTGGCGAGCGTGACGACGTCGGGCTCGATGCCCTCCTCCGCCTGGTACGCGAACCAGTGCCCGGTCCTGCCGACGCCGGTCTGCACCTCGTCGAGCACGAGCAGGGTGCCGGTGGCGCGGGTGATCTCGCGGGCCGCCTTCAGGTAGCCGGCGGGCGGTACCACCACGCCGTTCTCACCCTGGATGGGCTCGATGATGACGAACGCCGTGTCGGTCGTCACCGCCGCCTTGAGCGCGTCCACGTCCCCGTACGGGACGTGCGTGACGTCGCCCGGCATCGGCGTGAAGCCGTCCTGCTTTCCGGGCTGTCCCGTCAGCGCGAGGGAGCCCATGGTGCGGCCGTGGAAGCCGCCGGTGGTGGCGACCATGTGCGTCCGGCCGGTGAGCCGGCCGATCTTGAACGCGCCCTCGTTGGCCTCGGCGCCCGAGTTGCAGAAGAAGACCGCGCCGTCCCGGCCGAAGTGCTGGAGCAGCCGCTCGGCGAGCGCGACCGGCGGTTCGGCGACGAACAGGTTCGACACGTGGCCGAGGGAGGCGATCTGCGTGGAGACGGCCTCGACGATCGCCGGGTGGGCGTGCCCAAGCGCGTTGACCGCGATGCCGCCGACGAAGTCCAGGTACTCCTTGCCGTCGGCGTCCCACAGCTTGGCGCCCGCGCCCTTGACGAGGGGCAGCCGCGGGGTGCCGTAGTTGTTCATGAGGGCGCCCTGCCAGCGCGCCGTCAGCTCCTGGTTGGCCGTCAACTCCTGGTCAGCAGTCACGAGTTGCCCTCCCCCTCTTTGCCGGTCTCTTTGTCGGCCATGACCATCGTGCCGATGCCTTCGTCGGTGAAGATCTCCAGCAGGATCGAGTGCTGGACCCGCCCGTCGATGACGCGGGCCGTGTGCACGCCGTTGCGCACCGCGTGCAGGCAGCCCTCCATCTTCGGGACCATGCCGCTCGCCAACTCCGGGAGCAGCTTCTCGAGTTCGGTGGCGGTGAGCCGGCTGATGACCTCGTCGGAGTGCGGCCAGTCCTCGTAGAGGCCCTCGACGTCGGTCAGCACCATCAGCGTCTCGGCGTCCAGCGCAGCAGCGAGTGCCGCAGCCGCCGTATCAGCATTGACGTTGTAGACATGCGAGTCGTCCTGGGAGCGGGCGATCGAGGAGACGACCGGGATCCGGCCGTCGGCGAGCAGGGCCTCGATGGCGCCGGTGTCGATCTCGGTGATCTCCCCGACCCGGCCGATGTCGACCAACTCGCCCTCGATGCGGGGCTGATGCTTGGTTGCGGTGATGGTGTGCGCGTCCTCGCCGGTGATGCCGACGGCGAGCGGACCATGCTGGTTGAGCAGGCCGACCAGCTCGCGCTGCACCTGCCCGGCGAGCACCATCCGTACGACGTCCATGGCGTCCTCGGTGGTGACCCGCAAGCCCGCCTTGAACTCGCTGACGATGCCGTGCTTGTCGAGCGCCTTGCTGATCTGCGGGCCGCCGCCGTGCACCACGACCGGCTTGAGTCCGGCGTGGTGCAGGAAGACGACGTCCTGCGCGAAGGCGGCCTTCAGGTCTTCGTCGATCATGGCGTTGCCGCCGAACTTGATGACGACCGTCTTGCCGTTGTGCCGGGTCAGCCAGGGCAGCGCCTCGATGAGCGTCTGGGCCTTGGGGAGCGCGGTGTGCTTCCGCGCTGTGGCCTGCTTGGTGTCGTTCGTCTCGCTCATGAGGAGTACGCGCTGTTCTCGTGGACGTAGTCGGCGGTCAGGTCGTTCGTCCAGATCGTCGCGGTTTCCGTGCCCGCGGCGAGGTCGGCGGTGACGACGACCTCCCGGTAGCGCATGTCGACCTTCTCGCGGTCCTCGCCGACGCCGCCCTTCTTGCAGACCCATACGCCGTTGATCGCGACGTTCAGCTCGTCCGGCTCGAAGGTGGCCCGCGTGGTGCCGATCGCGGAGAGGACGCGGCCCCAGTTGGGGTCCTCGCCGTGGATGGCGCACTTGAGGAGGTTGTTCCGGGCGATGGAGCGGCCCACCTCGACGGCCTCGTCCTCGCTCGCGGCGTTGACGACCTCGACCTTGATGTCCTTGCTGGCGCCCTCGGCGTCGCCGATGAGCTGCCGGCCGAGGTCGTCGCAGACCTCGCGGACGGCCTGGGCGAACTCCTCGTACTCCGGGGTGACTTCGGCGGCGCCGGAGGCGAGCAGCAGCACCGTGTCGTTCGTCGACATGCAGCCGTCGGAGTCGACCCGGTCGAAGGTGACGCGCGTGGCGTCGCGCAGCGCCTTGTCCAGGACGTCGCTGTCGAGCGCGGCGTCCGTGGTGAGGACGACCAGCATGGTGGCGAGGCCGGGTGCCAGCATGCCGGCGCCCTTCGCCATGCCGCCGACGGTCCAGCCCTTGCCCTGGTGCACCGCCGTCTTGTGCACGCTGTCGGTGGTCTTGATGGCGATGGCGGCCTTCTCGCCGCCGTGCTCGGAGAGCTGGGACGCGGCCGCCTCGACACCGGGCAGCACCTTGTCCATGGGGAGCAGCTCGCCGATGAGTCCGGTGGACGCGACGGCCACCTCCCCGGCGTTCAGCTCGAGGACCTCGGCGACCTTCTCGGCCGTGGCGTGCGTGTCCTGGAAGCCCTTGGGGCCCGTGCAGGCGTTGGCGCCACCGGAGTTGAGGACGACGGCGGAGACCTGGCCGCCCTTGAGGACCTGCTCGGACCAGAGGACCGGGGCGGCCTTCACGCGGTTGGAGGTGAACACGCCCGCGGCCGCCAGGCGGGGGCCGCGGTTGACCACGAGGGCCAGGTCCGCGTTCCCGCTGTTCTTGATTCCGGCTGCGATGCCCGCGGCCTGGAATCCCTTGGCTGCCGTCACACTCACGGCGCGACTCCGATCGTCGAGAGCCCGGTGGTCTCGTCGAGACCGAGGGCGATGTTCATGGATTGAATGGCACCGCCGGCGGTGCCCTTGGTCAGGTTGTCGATCGCACTGATGACGATGACGCGGCCCGACTCCTCGTCGTGCGCGACCTGGATCTGCGCCGCGTTCGACCCGTACACGGCGGCCGTCTGCGGCCACTGGCCCTCGGGCAGCAGACGGACGAACGACTCGTCGCCGTACGCCTTCTCGTAGGCGGCGCGCACCTGGTCGGCGGTGACGCCGGGCCTCGCCTTGGCGCTGCACGTGGCGAGGATGCCGCGGGGCATCGGCGCGAGCGTCGGCGTGAAGGAGACGGAGACCCGCTCCCCCGCCGCGGCGCTGAAGTTCTGGATCATCTCGGGGGTGTGCCGGTGACCGCCGCCCACCCCGTACGGCGACATGTTCCCCATGACCTCGCTGCCGAGCAGGTGCGGCTTGGCCGCCTTGCCCGCGCCGGAGGTGCCGGAGGAGGCGACGATCACGGCCTCGCTCTCCACGAGCCCCGCGGCGTACGCGGGGACGAGGGCGAGCGAGACGGCCGTCGGGTAGCAGCCGGGCACCGCGATGCGCTTGGACCCTTCCAGAGCAGCGCGGCCACCGGGCAGCTCGGGCAGGCCGTAGGGCCACGTCCCGGCGTGCGCGGAGCCGTAGAACTTCTCCCAGTCGCCCGCGTCCTTCAGCCGGAAGTCGGCGCCCATGTCCACGACGAGGACGTCCGGGCCGAGCTGCTCGGCGACGGCGGCGGACTGCCCGTGCGGCAGCGCCAGGAAGACGACGTCGTGCCCGGAGAGCACCTCCGTCGTGGTCTCCTGGAGGACTCGGTCGGCGAGCGGGAAGAGGTGGGGCTGGAGCGCGCCCAGGCGCTGCCCCGCGTTCGAGTTGCCCGTCAGGGCGCCGATCTCCACCTCGGGGTGGGCGAGCAGCAGGCGCAGCACTTCGCCGCCTGCATATCCACTCGCTCCCGCCACTGCTGCGCGTACCGCCATGGAACCCTCCTCTTGGATGGCATGACTATACGTCGCTGTGCACGTTTATGCAACGAGTGAGTGATCGGCACACTCCGGCCACGGGACGCGGTGCGGGCGGCTCAGCCGCGCTCCAGGCGTACGACGACGGGCGCGTTGAACGGGCCGCCGGACTGGCTGACCTCCACCTTTCCCGCGCCGAGCCATTCGTCGGTGCCCGGGATCCGGTAGATCTCATTGAGCCACAGCCCCTGGTTCGAGGTCTTGCGGGCGCCGGTCGACTGGGGCAGCCGCCGGCGTTCGATCTTCACGCAGCGGTTGTCGTCGGTCAGGTACCAGTTGCCGTCGAGGAAGAGACCGCCCTTTCCCTGGGCGAGCGGGACCCGCAGCTCGCACTGTCCGGGGTCGGGCTTCTGGTCGACCCACTTCACGCCATCGCGGCGCAGCCGGATGTACTGGTCCTCCGGTTCGGGTTCGCCCTCGCCGTGGTTGAAGGAGTTGATGCCGTACGCGCGCACCTCCCCGCCTTCGAGCGCGACGACGCGGGTCAGGCGTGCGGCGGGCTCGGTCGGGATCGGCTCCTCGAAGCGGGCCAGGGGCGTGTCCACCGGCTTCCAGGACGTGCCGTCCCAGTGCGCGGAGGCGGGCTGGTCGTACGACTCGCCGTGCGCCGTCTTCGTGCCGGGCCCAGTGGCGCGGAAGCCGACGGCCCAGACGTCGTCGGGGCCGACGACGGCCAGATCGCCCACCTTGTACGGGAGCCGGGTCGTGGTCCAGCGGGCGCCGTCCCAGTGGGCGGCGGTCTGCTCACCGGTGAGTGCCCAGATGTCGTCGGGGGACGCGGCGTCGAGGTCGGACGCCGCTCCGGGCGGCGGGTTCGGCACGGGGGACCAGCGGTCGCCGTCCCACTGGGCCCACTTGGCCGCCGCCGTGTCCTCCTGCGGGACGCCGTCCCGGCGCGGACTCGACCGCATCCACACGGTCTTGTCGCCGAATTCTTCGAGCACCGGCGGATAGCCCTCGCCCGTGCCGAGCGCGTCGGGGAAGGGTTCGCGGCTCCACCGCTCGCCGTCGTAGTGAAGGAGCAGGGGCGAGTAGCTGCCGTCGTTCTCGGCGCCGGTCGCCCAGATGTCGTCCTCGGCGAGAGCCGCGACGTCGGTCAGCTCACCGTTGAAGTCCGCGATGTGCTCGAACTTCCAGGAAAGTTCCGTCTCGTGGGCCTTGGACGGGGCCGGCGCCTTCGCCTGCCCGCCGGATGTTCCGCACCCCGCGACGGCGAGCAGGGAGGCCACGAAGGCGGCGCACACCGCCGCCCCTCTCCTCCGGATGCGCGCTGCGCTCATGACCGCTCCCCCTTGTCGCCCGCCGGCCTGCCCGGCGCGCGGGCAGCGTACCCGGAGGCGCACGGCTTGCCCTGGAGTGCGCTCCACGTCATACGGTCGAGCACATACGGCACCGGCACCATCACAGGAGGCAGCACCCATGTCGAACCTTCCCACTCGCCGCCTGGGCGCGCTCACCGTCTCCGCGCAGGGCCTCGGCTGCATGGGCATGAGCACCGGCTTCGGCCCGTCCGACGACGAGCAGTCGATCGGCACGATCCACCGCGCCCTCGACCTCGGTGTCACCCTGCTCGACACCTCGGACTTCTACGGAAGCGGGCACAACGAGGAGCTGATCGGCCGCGCCCTCGCCGCGCCGGGCCGCCGCGAACAGGCCGTCCTGGCCACGAAGTTCGGCTTCGCCAACAAGCGCGGCGAGCCGACCGCGATCCGGGGCGACGCGGCCTACGTGCGCCAGGCATGCGAGGCCTCACTGCGCCGGCTCGGCGTCGACCACATCGACCTGTACTACCTGCACCGCGTCGACCGGAGCGTGCCCATCGAGGAGACCGTGGGCGCCATGGCGGAGCTGGTGAAGGAGGGCAAGGTGCGCCACCTCGGCCTCTCCGAGGCGGGCACGGACACGCTGCGCAAGGCGTACGCGACGCATCCCATCGCGGCGCTGCAGAGCGAGTTCTCGCTGTGGACGCGCGACCTGGAGGCGGAGATTCTGCCGGTGTGCCGGGAGTTGGGCATCGGACTCGTGCCGTTCTCGCCGCTGGGGCGCGGCTTCCTCACGGGCGCCTACAAGTCGACGGAGCAGTTCCAGGAGGGCGACCTGCGCCGCACCCAGCCGCGCTTCACGGACGGCAATCTGGAGCGCAACCTCGCGATCGTCGCCCGCCTGGAGGAGCTGGCGGACCGGAAGGGCGTCACGGCGGGCCAGTTGGCGCTCGCCTGGGTGCAGCACCAGGGCGACGACGTGGTGCCGATCCCCGGCACGCGCCGCCAGAAGTACCTGGAGGAGAACGTGGCGGCAGCGACGCTCGAGCTGTCGGCGGACGAGCTGGCCGCGATCGACGCGGCGGCCCCGGCCGGTGAGGTGGCCGGGGACCGCTACGACGCGGGCAGCATGCGGTTCGTGAACGGCTGAGGCCCGCGGGGGTCGGGTCAGCCCTTCTTGATCCTCAGGAACGTCACCGAGTTGCCCGGGAACGTGTACGTGAATCTGTCGGACACGCCCGTGAAGGTCGACGTCACCGGCTTCACGGGCCGGTCGGTCGCCGTGTTCTCGGCGTCGGGCGCCGCGGTCAGCGTCGTCACCGCCGCCGAGTGCGCGACATCGGCGCCGCCGAGGTCGACCTTCGTACGGGCCGTGGAGTCCTGCGCGTTGACGACCTTGACGATCAGGTCACCGGTCTTCTTGTCGCGCGTGACGACCTGCCGGAACGGCTCGGCCGGCTTGTCGTCCTTGAAGGAGCCCCATTCCTGACCGTCGAGGTACAGGGTGACCTGGCGGCCACGGACCTTGACGTCGACGTCGTACGCGCGGCCCGTCTCGATCGATCCGGCCTTGGACAGCAGCGTCGACTTGCCGCCGTTCACGGCCTGTTCGACGGCGGACTGCGTGTTGTTCCAGCCGCCGAGGTTCCACCAGTAGTAGTTCCCGGTGTCCTTGACCCCGAAGGCGACGAGGAAGCCCTCCTTGCCGGACTTCTTGGTGGCCTTCACGTGCAGGTCGTAGTCCTGCCAGCTCGGGTCACCGGCCGTGACGAGGGTGTTCTCGGCGGCGGCGTCGGACTGCACGTACTGGCCGTCCTGGACGCTCCAACTGCCGCTGCCGGTCCCCTTCCACTGCGCGGCGTCACCGCTGAAGTCGTCGCTCAGCAGCGTCTTCCCGTCGACGTCCGTGACCTTTACGTCGTCGTACGCGGCGCTGGTGGCCCATGTCGACAGGCCCACGGCGCCGGTGATCGGCTCCAGGGTCGACGGGGTGGCGGTGGCGCTGGACGGGACCACGCGGTCGCCGACGCTGCGCATGAAGAGCTTCTGCACCTCGTAGTCGGCCGAGCCCCACGACTTCTGGTCGTTGAACCAGATCATGTCGGGCTTCCACTGCACGGTGTCGGTGCGGGCGAACAGCGGTGCGTAGGAGGCGAGCTTGACGACGTCCGCGTTGCGTTCGAGCCCTGTCATGTAGGCGGCCTCGGACATGGCGTTGGACCACTGGTTGCCGAGCGAGGCGTACTCGCCGAGGAAGACCTTGGGGCCCTGCCGGTCGTAGGAGTCGTAGCGCTCGTTGTTCTGAAGGAACCACTGCGGGCTGTTGTAGTAGTGCTCGTCGACCATGTCGACCTTCGCGTCCTTGTTGAGCTTCCAGGCCGTATCGAAGGTCGTACCGCTGTCGTCGGGGCCGGAGTTGGAGATGACGGTGACGTCCGGGTGCTTCGCCTCGATGGCGGCGCGGAACTGCTTGAAGCGTGCCATGTACTCGTTCGGCAGGTTCTCCTCGTTACCGACCGAGAGGTGCGTGAGTTGGAAGGGCTTCGGGTGGCCCATCTGGGCGCGCAGCTTGCCCCACTTGGTGCTCGTCGGCCCGTTGGCGAACTCGATCAGGTCGAGCGTGTCCTGGATGTGCCGCTTCAACAGCGCGTCGTCGTCGGTGGCCTTGTTCTGGCCGCAGCCGGTGACGAGGGCAGGGACGACGGGCAGCGGCATCGCGCCGATGTCCTCGGCGAACTGGAAGTACTCGTAGTAACCGAGCCCATAACTCTGGTTGTAGCCCCAGAAGTTCGCGTTGGTGGCGCGCTGCTCGACCGGCCCTACCGTGTCCTTCCACTGGTACGCACGCTTGCGCTCGTAGCCGGAGGCCTCGTCGTACCCCTTCATGGAGCCGGTGTTCACCAGGCAGCCACCGGGGAAGCGGACGAAGCCGGGCTTGAGGGCCGCGACCTTCTCCGCGAGGTCCTTACGTAGGCCGTTCTTGTGGCCCTTGTAGGTGTCGCGCGGGAAGAGCGACACCATGTCGAGCGCGGCGTCCTTCGTGGTGGTGACGGTGAGGCGCCCCGCCGTGGTGTCCTGGGTCGGCGTGAACGTCGCCCTGTACTGGGCCCAGTCGCCGCGCGTCCGCAGCTTGCGGGGTGTGGCGAGGGAGCCGTCGGCGTCGCCGAGGGTCACGGTGAGTTCGGCGTCGCCGCGGGCCCAGACCGAGAAGTCGTACGCCTTGCCCTTGGTGAGGGTGTATCCGGTGCCGTAGCCGGAGTTGGTGACGTTCGAACCGGCGGTCAGGGAGAGGTAGTTGCGGTTGCGTGCGTTGAGGCGCCCGGCGTCGTCGGCGACCTTCGCCGTGCCGCTCGTCTTCCAGGCGGTGAGCGGGGTGTAGGCGCTGTTGTCGGCGGTGGAGTACTCGAAGGACCGGTTCTGTACGAGTTCGGCGTAGAGCCCGCCGTCGGCGGCCCGGTTGATGTCCTCGAAGAAGACGCCGTACATCGTGTCGTCGATGGCCGCGCCCGAGCGGTTCGGGTCGACGGTGACGGAGTAGTCGGTGACATCGGCCGCCGTTCCCCCGTCGCCCGCCTCCGAGGCCGATGACGGCAGCACGGCCGCGCTCACCAGCAGGGAACCCGCGGTGGCTCCGAGGCCCCAGGTCCTCCAGCTCCAGCGTCTGCGTCGTCCATGTGTCATGCGCGCTCCTCAAGCCTAGGCGAGTGTTCGATATCTCGTACGAAGTCCTAAACTGCGAACGGCAAGATAGGAACCAGCGGTACGCGCGTCAACGGTTCGCGCAGAGGTGAGCGGGAGTGGTGTGCGTGGCAGGGGAACTCAGGCCGGTTTCCGATGTGTTGGCGTTTCTGGCGGGGCGCTGGCGGGTCGAGCGGACGGTGCGGGATCTCTCCGAGGGGGTGACGGGGGTGTTCGGCGGGACCACGGTGTTCACGGACGAGGGCGAAGGACTGCTGCACTTCGAGTCGGGGACGTTCGAGTGGCATGGGGTTGCGCGGCCTGCCGAGCGAACGCTTCGCTACCTGCCGGGCGAGGAGCCGGGGACCGCGGTGGTGCGGTTCGCCGACGGGCGGTTCTTCCATGGCCTGGATCTACGGGCGGGGCAGCACGTTGCCGACCATCCGTGTTCGGCGGATCTCTATCGGGGGGAGTTCACCGTGTATGACTCGCGGCGGTGGCGGAGTGTGTGGCGCGTGAAGGGGCCTGCCAAGGATCTGGTGCTCACGACGGACTATCGGCGGGTCGTCGAGGAGCGGTAGTCCGGGGGTGCGGTCGCGGGGCGCTGCCCCGGACCCCGCTGCCCAATCGCCGCAGGGGCTTTATTGGGTGAAGTACAGCGCCATCCACTGGTCCGGGTGTTCCAGAGGGGCGAAGCCCAGCTCCTCGTAGACGCCGTGGGCGTCGCGCGTTGCCAGCAGGATCCGGCGGATGCCGAGTGGCTGGAGGTGGTTGCGGACCGACGACACCATCGCCTTGCCGATGCCCTTGCCGCGGACCGAGCGGTCCACGTACACGTCGCAGAGCCAGGCGAACGTCGCCTCGTCCGTGACCACGCGCGCGTAGGCGACCTGTTCGCCCGAGGCCGCGTCGTACACGCCGAAGTTGAGGGAACCGGCGAGCGCCTTGTCCTGCTGGGCGCGCGGTCGGCCGAGTGCCCAGTACGCGTCCTCGGAGAGCCACCTGTGGACGCGGTCCGCGTCGATGCGGGCGGGGTCGGTGGATATCGCGTAGCCGTCGGGCAGGGAGCTGGTCATTCCGGGATCCTCACAGGTCGGACGCGTGCGCGTCGAGTGGATTCGGGGCCAGGACCTTCGCGCAGGCCTGCTTCAGGCGGCGTACGCCCTCGGTGATCTCCTCGGTCGACGCGACACCGACGAAGCTCAGCCGGATGTGCGGCGCCGGGGGTTCGGCGGAGAAGTACGGGCGGCCGGGGGCGACCGCGACGCCCGCGCGCAGGGCGCCCGCGACCAGCGCCGCCTCGTCGCTGCCCTCCGGCAGGCGCAGCCACAGGTGGTAGCCGCCGGCCGGGATGTGCGTGAGGTCGAGCGCGGGGAGGTCCGTGGTGATCGCGGCCGCCAGGATGTCGCGGCGGGTCCTCAACTTCCCCGCCAGGGTGCGCAGATGGCGCGGCCAGGCCGGGGACCCGACGAGTTCGAGGGTGGCCTCCTGGAGGGGGCGCGGTACGAAGAGGTGGTCGACGACCTGGATCGCGCGGAGCCGTTCCAGGACGGGTCCGCGGGCGGCGAGGCAGCCGATGCGCAGGCTCGGCGACGTCGCCTTGGTGAGCGAGCAGACGTGGACCACCACGCCGTCCGGGTCGTCGGACGCGAGGGGTCTCGGCAGCGGGCCCACGTCCTCGTGGACGAGGCGGCGCACGAAGTCGTCCTCGACGACGAACGCCCCGGCCTCCCGCGCGATCCGCAGCACCTCGGGCCGCCGCTCGGCGGAGAGCACCGCCCCCGTCGGGTTCTGGAACAGCGGCTGGCACACGAAGAGCCTGGCACCGGTCGCCTTGAAGGCCTGCGCGAGGAGTTCGGGGCGCACACCGTCCCGGTCCACCGGCACCGGCACCGGCCGAAGGCCCGCCGCGCGCGCGATCGCCAACATGCCGGGATACGTGGGCGATTCGACGAGGACGGGGGCACCCGGCGGCGCGAGTGCGCGCAGCGCCGTGGTGAGCGCCGACTGCCCGCCGAACGTGATCAGCACGTCCGAGGCGGAGACCGCCCCGCCGATGCCGCGCGCGAACCACTCACGCAGTTCGGGGAGGCCGTCGACTGGCGGCTTGGCCCAGGCCCCTGGGCGTCGTCCGGCGCGCGCGAGGGCGGCGGACATCGCGCTGACCGGTTGCAGTACCGGGTGCAGATAGCCGGTGTTGAGCTCGATCACGCCGGGTGGCGGCGCGGAGAGGGTGACCAGGACGCCCGCCGCGTCGACCGCGCGCGGCACGACCTCCGTCGCGGCGTCGGCGCTCAGCGCGACCTCCTGCCAGGACGTGTCGCCGACGGGTCCGGCGGAGGCCCGCGCCTCGGCCCGGTAGGCGCCGGCTCCCGGGCGGGTGACGACGAGGCCCTCGGCGGCGAGCTGGGCGAGGGCGCGGGAGACCGTCACCGGGCTCACCTTGAGGCGCTCGACGAGGGAGCGGCTCGACGGCAGCTTTTCCCCTGGTGAGTAGCGGTTCAGCTCGGATCGGAGCTGTTTCGCCAGTTCGCCCACGCTGCTACTCTGTTGCATGAGAGCACAGAATAGCGCTATCGAGCGGGACCGGGTAGCAGTTGCCGGTCGGCCGACCGCCCCGGCCACCGCGGCCGAAGCCCTCGCGCCCCCGGTCCGGCCGCCGGGCAGGCTCGCCGGAACGCTGCTCGCCGCCATCGGTGTCACGTCCTTCTCGCTCACCTTCCCCGCCACCGTCTGGGGCCTCGAGGGCTTCGGCCCCTACTCCCTGATCAGCGTGCGCTGCGTGCTGGCCGCGCTCGTCGCGGGCGCCTGCCTGCTGGCCCTGCGCGTCCGGCTTCCCGAGCGGCGGCACTGGGCGGGCCTCGCCGTCGTCGCCGCCGGAGTGGTGGTCGGCTTCCCGCTGCTCACCACGCTCGCGCTCGAGACGGCGACGACCGCGCACTCAGCTGTGGTGGTCGGCCTGCTGCCGCTGACCACGGCCGTCTTCTCGTCGATACGCACCGGGACCCGCCCCTCGCGCACCTTCTGGGTCGCCGCGTGCGTGGGCGCGGCGGCGGTGATCGCGTTCACGGTGCAGCAGAGCGGCGGCGCCCTCACCCGGGCCGACCTGTTCCTTTTCGGGGCGCTGCTGATCTGCGCGGCGGGCTACACAGAGGGCGGCCGACTCGCGTCCGTGATGCCGGGCTGGCAGGTCATCGCGTGGGCGCTCGTGCTGTGCCTGCCGCTCGCCGTGGCGGGCGCGGCGATCTCCCTCCCGTACGAGCCCGCGCACCTGACCGGGCACGCCGTGGCGGGGCTGCTGTGGGTGGCGGTCGGCTCGCAGTTCCTCGGCCTGATCGTCTGGTACAAGGGCATGGCGATGATCGGTATCCCGAAGGCGAGCCAACTCCAGCTCGCGCAGCCGCTGTTGACCCTCATCTGGTCGGTCGCCCTGCTCGGCGAGACGCTGCCGGTCGCGGCGCCGCTCACCGCGGTGGCGGTCCTGCTGTGCATCGCGGCCACCCAACGCGCACGCGGCTGAACGCCCGGCAGGTCTCAACTCCCTTGCACGGCCGTACACTTGCCGCACAGTACGGCAGGCACGTACGGCACGTAGAGGAGGTCACTCCTGATGCGCGCGACCATAGGGGACCAGCTCCTGGTGCACGGCCGGATCGTCGGGCAGCACGACCGGGTGGCGCAGATCGTCGAAGTGCTCGGCGCGGACGGTGATCCGCCGTTCCGCGTGCGGTTCGAGGACGGCCACGAGGCGATCATGTCGCCGGGGCCCGACGCCGTCGTCCGGCACCCCACCACACGGCGGGACCGGCCTCAGGGCGTGTAGTGGTCCGCCACCACGCGGGCCATCGCGCCGTTCCTGTCCTGCCCGACCTCCTTGGCCGAGAAGAAGACGTGCCCGCGCACGTCCGGGAAGCCGTCCGCGAACGTGAGGTGCCGGGACAGCTCGGCGGGGTCCTGCCAGGCGGCGGGCTGCGCCGGATCGCCCGCCTTGTAGAGGGCCTCTCCCACGTAGAGGCGCACACCCGTGCCGTGTGCGACGTCGGCCCACCACGGCACGAGCTTGGCGTAGTCGGCGGCGGCGAACCCGATGTTCCAGTACACCTGCGGGCAGATGTAGTCGATCCACCGCTCGCGCACCCATTTGCGGGTGTCCGCGTGCAGGTCGTCGTAGGTCTGCACGCCTGCCATGGTGTCCGAACCGTTCGGATCGGTCACCTTGTTGCGCCACACGCCGAAGGGGCTGATGCCGAACTTCGCCCGCGGCCTGGTCTTCTTGATGCGCGCCGCCATCTCCCGGATCAGCCGGTCGATATTGGCGCGCCGCCAGGCCGCCCGGTCCGGGAAGCCGCCGCCGTACGTGGCGTAGGCCGCGTCGTCGTCGAAGGTCTGGCCCGCGACGGGATACGGGTAGAAGTAGTCGTCGAAGTGCACGGCGTCGACGGGGTACTTCTCGACCGCGTCCAGCATCGCGTCCACGACGAAACGACGGACCTCCGGCAGACCGGGGTTGTAGTAGAGCTTGCCGCCGTAGACGACGACCCAGTCGGGGTGCAGCCGCGCCGGATGCGTGGGGATCAACCGGCTCGGGTCCGTGTGGTTGGCGATCCGGTACGGGTTGCACCAGGCGTGCAGCTCCAGGCCGCGCGCGTGCGCCTCGGCCACCGCCGTGCCCAGCGGGTCCCAGCCCGGGTCCTGCCCCTGCGTTCCGGTGAGGACGGCGGACCACGGTTCGTGAGCGGAGGGCCACAGCGCGTCGGCGGTCGGCCGGATCTGGAAGATCACGGCGTTGAGCCGGCGGCGAACGGCCGTGTCCAGGTGCGCGATCAGTTCGGCGCGCTGCTCGGCGGCGCCCAGGCCCGCCCGCGAGGGCCAGTCCCGGTTCGCCACCGTGGCCAGCCACATGCCCCGCAACTGCCGCCGCACCGGCACCGAGGAAGCGGCGTCCGCCGCCGTCAAGGTGGTCAGCGCGAGGGCCGACCCGAGCGTGAAAGCGCGCCGCGACATACGTGAGATACGTCCCATAGGTTCCCCCCAAACACATGTGACACGGTGTGGACCGCATGAACAGGCGTTAACCCGGGCTCCACCCCACCCATGTCTACGGGGTAACGTGCGGATCCGGAAGCCCCCGGAGAGACACCGTGCCCCGGCACCGGTGCGCCCCGGAAGAAGAGCGAAAGGCACGAGGTGACGGACCCCTTGAGTGACATCCAACGCGTCGGCGTAGTGGGCTGCGGCCAGATGGGCGCCGGAATCGCGGAGGTCTGCGCCCGTGCGGGACTCGACGTGAAGGTGGCCGAGACCACCGGCGAGGCCCTGGAGTACGGGCGCACGCGACTGCTCAGTTCCCTCTCCAAGGCAGCCTCGCGCGGCAAGATCACCGAGGAGGAGCTGGCCGAGACGCAGGAGCGCCTCACCTTCACCACGGACCTCGGGGAGTTCTCCGACCGTGACCTCGTCATCGAGGCGGTCGTCGAGAACGAGCAGGTGAAGACGGAGATCTTCCAGGTCCTCGACCAGGTCGTGACCCGGTCCGACGCGATCCTCGCCTCGAACACCTCCTCCATCCCACTGGTGAAGCTGGCCGTGGCGACGTCCCGCCCCGACCACGTGGTCGGCATCCACTTCTTCAACCCGGCGCCGGTGCAGAAGCTCGTCGAGCTGATCCCCGCGCTCACCACGTCCGAGGGCACGATCAGCCGCGCCCAGGTCATGGTGGAGAAGATCCTCGGCAAGCACGCCATCCGCGCCCAGGACCGCTCGGGCTTCGTGGTGAACGCGCTGCTGGTGCCGTACCTGCTCTCCTCCGTCCGGATGTTCGAGTCGGGCATCGCGAGCCGCGAGGACATCGACAACGGCATGGAGCTCGGCTGCGCCCACCCGATGGGCCCGCTCAAGCTGGCCGACCTGATCGGCCTGGACACCATCGTCTCCATCGCGGACTCGATGTACGACGAGTACAAGGAGCCGCTGTACGCCGCTCCCCCGCTGCTGCAGCGGATGGTCGACGCGGGCCGGCTCGGCCGCAAGAGCGGTTCGGGCTTCTACACCTACGCCTGACCACACAGCGTGACGCCCGAATGGGCCCGGTGTTCTTTCGAGCACCGGGCCCATCGCGTTCGCACGGGGAGCGCGCGGGTGACCCGCATATGCCGTTCGCACACGCTCCCTCCGCGCCCACCAGGCGAGTTGACTTCCGGTACGTACATCAAGGGATGTGCGCCCATGGAAAGGAGCCAACTCGTGACCACCGACCCGGATAATCCCGTGGTCCCGGAGGAACTCGCAGAGTTACGACGGGTCGTCGAGGTCCAACTGGCCCGCATCGACGGTCAACTGGCGCTGCACACACACCGCGACGACCAGACCGTCAAGGATCAGGACGACCTCGGCACCCGGCTCAGCGCGCTCGAGAACACCCGCTGGCCGCTGCCCACGGTGGCCGCGCTGACCTCGGTCTGCGCACTGGCCGTCGTGGTGTGGCAGGCACTCGGCCACTAGCCCAAAGGGCGCTAGCCGAGGCTGTGGTGGTGCAGGAGAAGTAGTGCGGCCGCCATGTTGGCGGCCGGGACCTCTCCGCGAGCGATCATGTCGGGGACGAGTTTGAGCGGGACCCATTCCCTGCGGTCCGACTCGAAATCGTCCTGGGGGTGGCCGATGTACGTTCCCTCGTCGGTCCAGTAAATGTGGTGTCGGGCGTCGGTCAGGCCGTTGGACGGTTCGACGCTCATCAGGTGCCGCAGCGGTCCCGGCCGCCAGCCGGTCTCCTCCTCCAGTTCCCTTGCCGCCGCGTACGCGATGTCCTCCCCGTCCTCGACGACACCCGCGGCCAGTTCCCAGCCCCAGCTGTCGGTGATGAAGCGGTGCCGCCACAGCAGGAGCACTTCGTGCGCCTCGTTGACGATCGTGGCGACGGCCACGGGCCGCAGCCGTATCACGAAGTGGTCGAGGTGCCGGCCGTCCGGTAGAGCGACGTCTGCCAGGTTGACGCTGAACCATCGGTTTGCATACACAGTTTGTTCGTTCTGTTTCGTCCACTGCACGGTTCTGCCACCTTCCGCCGAGTTGCTGGCAATATCGCAGCAGTGGCGTTCGTGGGCTCCCCGCGCAATGGGTCACAGCGGCACGCGCAGCGCTCCGTCGATGAGTTCGGCGGCCTCGGCCGTACCTGCACAGCCGCTGCGCACGAGGTGTTCGCGCACCGCCCGGAGTCTGTCGCGCAGCCGCTGCGACTCCATTCCCCGAGCGGTCTCGGCCATTTCCACGGCGGTGGCCACGGCCTGTTCCGCGTTCCCCTGTCTGAGCTGGATCTGGCTGAGCACGGCGAGTCGGTGCACACGCCCCCGATCGTGCGCCGGGGTGTGCACCGCCTCCTGCGCGTGCTCCTTGGCGGCGGCGTAGTCCCCGAGGCTCAACAGGGCCTCCGCCACCTGTACGTTGACGAATCCGGGCTGCACGTAACCCGTCTCGTCCGGCTCGTGCCCGCGCCGGATGCGATCGGCGGCGGATTCGGCACGCCGGATGCACTCCAGGGCGCTCGTACCGTCACCGAGGTGCGCGTACGCCTTCGCCTGCATCGCGTACAGATCCGACGCGAGCGCGGGCGAGATGTGCCGGCCGGCGGCGCGCAGCGCGGCCTCCGCGAAGGCGACCGCCTGCCGGTGATCGCGCATGTGCAGCGACTGGTTGACGAGCAGCGCGATGACATACGCCCCAAGTCCCCTGTCGGCACTGGCCTTCGCGAGCCGCAGCGCCTGATGGAAGTAGCGCTGCGCCAGTCCGTGCGCATCGGAGTCGTACGCGCAGATGCCCGCGATGGCCACCAATCCGCCGGTGGCGCGGTGCAGTTGGCGGCCGGTGTCGTCCGTGTAGCTACCGCGCAGAAGGGGCGCCGCCTCGGTGTTGAGGAAGCCGACGATGCGGCTGCGCGTCGCGATGCCGCCCGCCTTGCGGTACATCTGCTCGTAGTGGGCGCGGGCCGAGCGCATCATCTCCAGGTCGGCGACGCTGACCGGGTGACGGCCGCCGCGCGACACGTCGTTGTCCTCGGGCGGGTTCTCCCACTCCCACACCGGCATCACGGCCGGGGTGCCGGTGACGGCGGGCGCGTCCAGGATGTGCCGGCGCTGCTGCTGGTCGGAGCGCCACAGAGCGGTGGCCCGCTCCACGAAACCGGACAGCGTCGTGACGTGCGCTGCGGCGGGCTCGCAGGAGACGCCGAGGCCGATGTCGTCGAGGGTGACGTGCCGTTGCAGCCGCGCCGCCAGCACCTCGCAGATCAGGTCGGGGACTTGGCCGCGCGGCCGCTGGCCCTTCAACCAGCGGGCGACCGCGGTGTGTTCGTAGCGGAGAGCGACGCCGCGCGCCTTGCCCTCCTGGTTCACGTGGGCCGCGAGTCCCGCATGGGAGATCCCGGCTTCGTCGAGAATCGCGTCGAGCAGGGTGTTGGGCTGCATCAAGAGCCTCCGTTGCCCGCCATTGGCTCGGTGGCGCCAGCCTAGTCGAGCCGCGTTCACACGGGGTGTGATCGGAATGCCCAAGTCCGTGGCGTGTGCGCGCTGTTGTGGCTGATTGGAGCCCGGTTGACTGAATTGCCTCGCAAGAGGCCGGCCGGGCCGTCGGCTCCCCCTCGTACAGCGCGGCGGCCCGAACCCGCGTCGTCCGCCCGCTCGCCTGCCCGACCCACTCCGCGACGGGCGGACGGCGCGGCCCCCGGCCTCGTACGGTCGTGAACGCCCGGAAGTTCAGAGCACCTTGTGGGCGGTGCGCACGGCGGGCCCGGCATGCTGGGCGGGGACCCGGCTCCGGTCGTTGCGCAGCACGAGCAGCGCGGCGTCGTCGTCGAGCGGTCCGCCGACGTGGCACAGGAGCCGACTGTAGACGGCGTGGATGACGGCCTGCGGCGTGCTGGGACCGCGGCGCACCGCCCCGTCGAGCGTGGACCGCAGCGGGAAGAACCGACCCTGGTGATCGCGGGCGTCCTCGACACCGTCGGTGTGCAGCAGGAGCCCCTCGCCGGGCCGGATCCGCCCGCAGCGCACCGGCGGCAGCTCAGCGGGCAGCGGGAACGGGCCGAGCGGAGGCATCGGATCGCCGCCACTCAGAGGCTCCACGCAGTGCTCGGCGCCGGGGCGCAGCAGATACGGCCACGGGTGACCGCAGTTGAGGGCGTGCACCGCGCCGTCCTGCCGGATCTCCAGGAGCAGCACCGTAACGAACTCCTCCGCGATCGGGTTCTCCGGCTCCGTCGCACAGGCGGAAGGGTGCTCGTCAGGGGCGCGCTGGCGCAGGTAGCGGGCGTGCGCGCGCTCCAACCTCCTTAGTACGGGACCGAGTTCGTCCTCGTCGTGTGCGGCCTCGCGGAAACTGCCGAGGACGGCGCCGACGGTGCCGAGCGCGCTGATGCCATGCCCTCGTACATCCCCCATGACCACACGGACGCCGTGATCGGTGGCGACGACGTCGTACAGATCACCGCCGACGCTGGCGGCGCGGTCCGCTGAGAGCTGCCCAGCGGCGAGCGCGAGCCCGTCGAGCCGGGGCGGCAGCGGGCGCAGCAGCGCGGACTGCGCGGCGTCCGCGACGGCCCGCGCCTCGCTCAACTCCCGCATCAGGGTGTGGCGTACGCGCAATATCAGCCCGGTGCCGACGGCGAAGAAGACGGCGCTGGTCGCGACCCGCGCCCCCAGCCCGTCCAACTGCGCGAGCGGGCAGACGTATTTGTACGTCATCGCGACCGCACCCCAGACGGTCGGCAGCCCCAGCATCAACGTACGCCGCGAGCGCCTGGCTCCGATTCCGGTGGGTGCCCTGGTCTTGATACGGATCATGCCGACGGCTCCCTCGGCCACTGCAGCGCGCTCGCCGGTCGGCCCGGCAGCCGCAATGATTCTGTCTACCGCCTGCCCGTTCGGGACCGGATCATCGAGAATCCTCACTCGAATGAGTGAGGGGTGCACCCGGTCTCCCGGGTGCACCCCTCAAGGTGCGGCTGCGTGCGCCGGCGGGCGTGGTTACGCGCCGCGCAGCACCGCGCTCGTGCGCTCGGCGGCGAGCGCCACCGCGGCGTCGCGCGCGGCCGAGGCCTCGTCGGCCTTCAGCGTGCGGTCGCCGGCCCGGAAGCCCAGCGCGTAGGCGAGCGACTTCTTGTCGTCGCCGAGCTGCTCCGCGTTCTCGTACACGTCGAACAGCCGGATGGACTCGAGGAGTTCACCGGCGCCCTCGCGCAGCGCCTTCTCGACCTCGGCGGCCGGCACCGTCCTGTCCACGATCAGGGCGACGTCCTGCGTGGCGACGGGGAACGTGGAGATCCGCGGCGCCTCGAGCGCGCCGGTACCGGCCTGCTCCAGAGCATCGAGGTCCAGTTCCATCGCGCAGGTGCGCTCGGGCAGGTTCAGCGCCTTGACGACACGCGGGTGCAACTCACCGGCGTGGCCGATCAGTTGGTCACCCGCGTACAGGGCGGCACAGCGGCCCGGGTGCCACGGCTCGTGCCGGTCGGCACGGACGGTCAGCTCCGCGTGCGCCTCGCGGGCGAGGATGCGCGCCGCCTCGATGGCGTCGGCCCAGTCGGCCGGGCGGCCCTTGCCCCACCAGCCCGCCTGCTCGCGGGCGCCCGCGAGGACGACGGCGGCACGGCGCGGCTGCGCGGGCAGCGCGGCGTTCAGGCCGGCGATCTCCTCGTCGGTCGGGCGGCGGTCGACGGGGAGGCGGACCGGGGCGATCTCCTCGCCGGTCGGCCGGAACACCAGACCGGTCTCGAAGAGCGCCAGGTCGTGGCTGCCCCGGCCGTCGTTGCGGCGCAGCGCGGAGAGCAGCCCCGGCAGCAGCGTCGTACGGAGCGCGGGCTCCTCGTCGTTGAGCGGGTTGATCAGCTTGACGACCTTGCGGCGGGCGTCGTCCGCCTCCAGGCCGAGCTGGTCGAAGACGCCCTCGCCCAGGAACGGGTAGTTGAGCGCCTCGACGTACCCGGCGCCGGCCAGGGCGCGCCCGACGCGGCGGTGCAGACGCTGCCGCGCGGTCAGGCCACGGCCCGCCGGGGGCTTCGGCAGCGTGGAGGGCAGGTTCTCGTAGCCCTCCAGGCGGATGACCTCTTCGGCGAGGTCGTTCGGGTCCATGAGGTCGGGGCGCCAGGACGGCACGGTGACCGTCAGGACGTCCTGGCCGCACGCGTCGCAGCCGACCTCCTGGAGGCGGCGCACCACGGTCTCACGGCCGTACGTCACGCCCGCCACCTTGTCCGGGTGGTCGGCCGGGACGGTGATGGTATGCGGCCCGGACGGGGCGACGACCTCGGTGACGCCGGGCTCCGCCTTGCCGCCCGCGAGCAGCGCGAGCAGGTCGACGACGCGCTGGGCGGCGGCCGACGCGGCCTGCGGGTCGACGCCGCGCTCGAAGCGCTTGGACGCCTCGGAGGACAGCTTGTGGCGGCGCGCGGTGCGGGCGATGGAGACGGCGTCGAAGTGCGCTGCCTCGATGACGACGTCGGTGGTGCCGGCGTCCTCCGCGTGGTCCGCGATCTCCGTGTTGGCGCCGCCCATCACGCCGGCGAGGCCGATGGGGCCGCGGTCGTCGGTGATGACCAGGTCCTCGGCATCGAGCTTGCGCTTGACGCCGTCGAGGGTGGTGAGCTGCTCGCCCTGCTCGGCGCGGCGGACGCCGATCGCGCCCTGGACCAGCGAACGGTCGTAGGCGTGCAGGGGCTGGCCGAGCTCCATCATCACGTAGTTCGTGACGTCGACCGCGAGTGAGATCGGGCGCATGCCGACCTTCTGCAGGCGGCGCTGGAGCCAGACCGGGGAGCGGTAGTCGGGCGAGAGCCCGGCGACCGTGCGCGCGGTGAAGCGGTCGCAGCCGAGGCGGTCGGTGATCTGCACCGGGTAGCCGTCGGCGTTCGGCGTCGGCACGTCGAGGAGGGCCGGGTCGCGCAGCGGCAGACCGTAGGCGATGGCGGCCTCGCGGGCGACGCCGCGGATGGACAGGCAGTCGCCGCGGTTGGCGGTCACCGCGATGTCCAGCACCTCGTCGACCAGTTCGAGCAGCGTGATGGCGTCGGTGCCGACCTCGTGCTCCGGCGGCAGCACGATGATGCCGCCGCTGCCGTCGTCGCCCATGCCCAGCTCGTCGCCGGAGCAGATCATGCCGTGCGAGGTCTTGCCGTACGTCTTGCGCGCGGCGATCGCGAAGTCGCCGGGCAGCACGGCGCCCGGCAGGACCACGACGACCTTGTCGCCGACGGCGAAGTTCCGGGCGCCGCAGACGATCTCCTGCGGCTCACCGGTGCCGTTGGCCTGCCCGACGTCGACGGTGCAGAAGCGGATGGGCTTCTTGAAGCCCTCCAGCTCCTCGATGGTCAGTACCTGACCGACGACGAGGGGGCCCTTGAGGCCTGCGCCGAGCTGCTCGACCGTCTCGACCTCGAGGCCGGCGGAGACGAGCTTGGCCTGTACGTCACGGCCGGTCTCGGTGGCGGGGAGGTCGACGTACTCCCGCAGCCAGGAAAGCGGGATACGCATCAGATCTCCATCCCGAACGGTCGGGTGAACCGGACGTCACCCTCGACCATGTCTCGCATGTCTTCGACGTTGTGGCGGAACATCAGCATCCGTTCGATGCCGAACCCGAAGGCGAATCCGCTGTACTTCTCGGGGTCCACACCGCAGGCGACGAGCACCTTCGGGTTGACCATGCCGCAGCCGCCCAGCTCGATCCAGCCCTCGCTGCCGCAGGTGCGGCAGGGGCGGTCGGGGTTGCCCACGGACTCGCCACGGCAGACGTAGCAGACCATGTCCATCTCGGCGGACGGCTCGGTGAACGGGAAGAAGTTCGGCCGCAGCCGCGTCTTCATGCCCTGGCCGAAGAGCGCCTGGACCATGTGGTCGAGGGTGCCCTTGAGGTCCGCCATGGTCAGGCCCTCGTCGATGGCGAGCAGTTCGACCTGGTTGAAGACGGGGGTGTGCGTGGCGTCCAGCTCGTCGGCGCGGTACACGCGGCCGGGGCAGATCACGTAGACCGGGGGCTCGCGGTCGAGCATCGAGCGGATCTGCACGGGCGAGGTGTGCGTACGCAGCACGAGCCCCGCCCCGTCGTCCCCCTGCTCCGTGGCGCCCTCGACAAAGAAGGTGTCCTGGGTGCCGCGGGCGGGGTGGTCGGGCCCGATGTTGAGCGCGTCGAAGTTGAACCACTCGGCCTCGATCTCCGGGCCCTCGGCGACCTCGTAGCCCATGGCCACGAAGACGTCCTCGATGCGCTCGGAGAGCGTGGTCAGCGGGTGCCGGGCGCCGGCCTGCTCGCGGTCGTGGGGCAGCGTGACGTCCACGGCCTCCTCGACCAGGACGCGGGCGTCACGCTCGGCCTCCAGCTCGGCCTGGCGGGCGGCGAGGCCCCGGCCGACGGCGGCGCGGGCCTGCCCGACGAGCTTGCCCGCGGCGGCCTTGGCCTGCGGCGGCAGCGCGCCGATCTCGCGGTTGGCGAGCGACAGCGGCGAGGTGCCGCCGGCGTGCGCGGTCTTGGCCTCCGCAAGCGCGTCGAGCGAGTCCGCGGCGGCGAAGGCGGCGAGCGCCTCCGCCTGCACGCGCTCGATCTCTTCCGGTTTCAGTGCCTCGACCTCGACAGGGTCGTACGACTTGTTCGGTGCCGACATCTCTTCCCGTGCTTCCGATTGGCGTGGCTGATGGTCCCGCAGACGCGTTCGACGGCCGTCGAGTGGCGGGGACGCAAACGTGCCAAAGGACGAGTCTAGACGAGTAGATCCGCGCTCCCGTCGTCCGACCGCAGGGCGGGACCGGATCGGCCTGGTGCGTGCGATCGCAAGGCAGAGGAGGGAGGCGACGCGGAGCGTCGTGGACCGACGACAACGCCGAGGGGGGGGTCCCCCTGCTCCTTAAGAGCTTGGGAGAGTGCGTGCCAGGCCGATCCGGTCAGGCGGGAGCGCGGATCTACTCGTCTGGCGGGGGTGAGGTGTACGAATGCGCCCGTGGTGCCTGGCGGTCAGCTGGTGAGATACGCCGGCGTCGCCACGGGCAACGTAAATCGGAACTCGGCGCCGCCGCCGGGGGCGCGGCCGACGGTGATCGTTCCGCCGTGGGCCTCGACGATGCCCTTCACGATGTAGAGCCCGAGGCCCGTCCCGCCGCGCTTGCTGCCCCGCCAGAAGCGGGTGAAGACGCGGTTCATGGACTCCTCCGGGATGCCGGGGCCCTCGTCGCTCACGGTGACCGACGTGCCGGTGGGCCGGCTTGGCTCGACATCTATGGTGACGGTTCCCTCCCCGTGGCGCACGGCGTTTTCCAGCAGGTTGCTCAGGACCTGGTCGACCTTGTCCGGGTCGGCCCACGGGTCGGGCAGCGGATGCTTGACGCGCAGCAGGAACCGGTCGGCCGACCGGCCCGCGGCGACGTGCGCCTGGATGTGCCGGGAGACGGCGGCCGCGACGTCGACGGGCTGGCGCCGTAGTTCGAGCCGGCCGGAGTCGATCCGGGAGATGTCGAGCAGCTCGGCGATCAGCCGCGTGACGCGGTCCGCGTCGGCGTCGACCGTCTCCAACATCAGCCGCTTCTGCTCGTCCGTGAACCGCTCCCACTTGGCGAGCAGCGTCGCCGTGAAGCCCTTGACCGACGTCAGCGGGGAGCGCAGCTCGTGGGCGACGGTGGCGATCAGCTCGGCGTGGCTGCGTTCGGTACGCCGCCGGGCCTCGGTGTCCCGGAGCGACACGACGACGCGGCCCACGGGTCCTGTCGGCCGGGTCCGTACGTAACGCGCGGTGACCAGAACCTCCCGGCCGCCGGGCAGTAACAGGTTCCGCTCGGGCTGTCCGACACGCGTGGCGAGCCCCCCGTACGGATCGGTGAGCTGCCACCAGCGGCGGCCTTCGAGGTCCTCCAGCGGGAGGACGCGCTCGAGCGGAGCTTCCAGGGCGGTGTCCGCGCGGACCGCGGTGATGCGCTCCGCGGCGGCGTTGAAGCAGATGACGTGGCCACGCTCGTCCGCGACGACGAGTCCGTCGGGCAGGTCGTCGGGGTGGATGCCGAGAGCGGCGAGCTCGTCGGGCCCGGACGCGCCGGGACCGGCAAGGCCCCGCGATCCGCTGCCGTTGACGACGCTCATCTCCCGCACTCCCCCTTCCGGCGGTCGATCCGGAGGAGTCACCCTACTAGCCGGGAGTGACGGAGCGGCACCCTCCGGGGGCACGCTGCGCACGCGCGGAGGCATACAGGCACACGGCGGCGGCCGTCGCGAGGTTGAGGCTTTCGGCCTTGCCGTGAATGGGCACGCGCACGACGGCGTCGGCGAGTGCGCGGGTCTCCTCCGGCAGGCCCCAGGCCTCGTTGCCGAACACCCAGGCGGTCGCGGCGCCCATGGTCCCCTGGTCCAGCTCGTCGTCGAGGTCGTCCTCGCCCGCTCCGTCGGCGGCGAGGATCCGCACGCCCGCCGCCTTGAGCCCGGCGACGGCCTCCTCGACGGGTACGCCCACGGCGACGGGCAGGTGGAACAGCGACCCGACCGAAGCCCGTACGGCCTTCGGGTTGTAGAGGTCCACGGAGGCATCGGTCAGCACGACGGCCTCGGCACCGGCGGCGTCGGCGCACCGGAGCACGGTCCCGGCGTTCCCCGGATCACGCACATGCGCGAGGACGGCGACGAGCTTGGGCCGTGCGGCGAGGACCTCCTCGAACGGTGTGTCCAGGAACCGGCACACGCCCACGAGGCCCTGCGGGGTGACGGTGGTGGAGATCTCACCGATGACGTCCTCTTCGGCGAGGTGCACCCGGGCGCCCGCGTCCCTGGCCTCCCCGACGATGTCGGCGTAGCGCTCGGCGGCCTCGACGGTCGCGAACATCTCGACGAGCCCGCCGTGCGCAGCGCCCTCCCGCACGGCCTGCGGCCCCTCGGCGAGGAACAGCCGCTCCTTCCCCCGGAAGTTCCGCTTGGCAAGCCGCCGCGCGGCGCTCACGCGGGGCGACTTGGGAGAAATCAACTCGGGCGTTGCAACCATGCGCCTAACTTTCGGGAGGGTGACGGGGTTGGGGCCTTAGGAACGGTTGCACGGCACCGCACGGGGCTCCGCCCCGGGCCCCGCGCCTCAATCGCCGGCGGGGCTTGATGTGGGTCACCTGATTAAGCCCCTGCGGCGATTGAGCAGCCGGGGTCCGGGGCGGGAGCCCCGTGCGGTGCGGCACGCGGCGACGACCCCCGAACAACGTGGGACCCGCAAGCCAACCGGCCTGCGGGTCCCACGTCACATGCAGCTCAGCGGAGCGTTCACGCAGCCTTGGGCGCGTTCACGTCCGACGGCAGCGCCTTCTGCGCAACCTCGACGAGGGCGGCGAACGCGTTGATGTCGTTCACGGCCAGCTCGGCCAGGATCTTGCGGTCCACCTCGATGTTGGCGGCCTTCAGACCCTGGATGAGGCGGTTGTACGTCATGCCGTTCTGGCGGGCAGCGGCGTTGATGCGCTGGATCCACAGCTGACGGAAGTCGCCCTTGCGCTTCTTGCGGTCGTTGTAGTTGTAGACCAGGGAGTGGGTGACCTGCTCCTTGGCCTTGCGGTACAGACGCGAACGCTGACCGCGGTAGCCGCTGGCCTGCTCGAGGATCGCCCGACGCTTCTTGTGCGCGTTCACCGCGCGCTTGACGCGTGCCACTGTTAACTCCTTGTAGCGGGGCCGGGGTTGTTGTCACCCGACCCGAATTCGAATGGGTCCCGGTCTAGCCGACGTACTGGGCGCAAAAACGCCCGTACATCACTTGCCGAGAAGCTTCTTGATCTTCGCGGCGTCGCCCGGGGCCATCTCGGCGTTGCCGGTGAGGCGACGCGTCACGCGGGACGACTTGTGCTCGAGCAGGTGGCGCTTGCCGGCGCGCTCGCGCATGACCTTGCCGGAGCCGGTGATCTTGAAGCGCTTGCTGGCACCGCTGTGCGACTTGTTCTTCGGCATGGCGCCGTTCTCTCCTCGTCAGTGGCATTCCCGGCCGGTCCGTGCGTGGCGCGAACCGGCCGTGGTGGAACGTCAGTTGTGTCAGTTGGTATCCGTGACGCACAGGCTGTGCGCCGCACGGATCATGCCTCGGCCGGAGCCTCGGCGGGGGTCTCGGCGTCGGCCTCGACCGCTCCGTCTACGTCCTCATCGCCCTCAGCCGCGTTCTGCGACTTGCCCGGGTTGGCCTTCGCGTCGGCCTTGCGGGCGGCCTGCGCCTCGCGAGCCTCGGCCATGGCCTCGGTCTTCTTCTTGTGCGGACCGAGGACCATGATCATGTTTCGGCCGTCCTGCTTCGGGTTCGACTCGATGAACCCGAGGTCCTGGACGTCGTTCGCGAGACGCTGCAGCAGCCGGAAGCCGAGCTCCGGACGGGACTGCTCGCGACCACGGAACATGATCGTGATCTTGACCTTGTCGCCCTGCTTGAGGAACCGGACGACGTGACCCTTCTTGGTGTCATAGTCGTGCGGGTCGATCTTCGGCCGGAGCTTCATCTCCTTGATGACCGTGTGCGCCTGGTTCTTGCGCGCCTCACGGGCCTTCATGGCCGACTCGTACTTGAACTTCCCGTAGTCCATGAGCTTGCATACGGGCGGACGGGCATTCGCCGCCACCTCGACCAGGTCGAGGTCGTACTCCTGAGCAAGCTCAAGGGCCTTGGCAAGCGGAACAATCCCGACCTGCTCGCCGCTTGGACCGACAAGTCGCACTTCGGGAACGCGAATCCGGTCGTTGATGCGGGGCTCGGCGCTGATGGATCCTCCTCGGTAGCACCACACGACGGCCTGGCGGACCGCCGCGTACGTTTTGACGTAAGTACCAACCGCGCCGAAACACAGAAAATGCCCCGGACGGTACACAGGCGGGGCTCCAAGGAATACCGGAGCACCACCACGGTGAACCGCGGGGCGCAGACTCGGACGGCTCCGTCGTCCGTACGGAACGACGGGGGCCGTCTGACCGGTGACCCACCGCCCTGGTCGGACGGTCAGGTGGGAGATCGGAGCCTCCACTTGTGGGCCGGTCACTGCATCCGCGAGGACGTGTGTCCGGCCGGTCGTTACACAAGGTTAGCAGGACTTGGGGGGTGCGCCCAATCGGGTGCGCGCGACATATCGTGGGGCCCATGAGTGACGCGACCCCCGCAACCGACAGCCCCGACTACGACGCGCTGACCCGCGACATCGCCGAGGTTCCCGCCGTAGAAGTCATCGTGACGGTCGCGGTGAACCTGATGAGCGCCGCCGCGGTGAAGCTCGGCCTCACCGAGGAGGGCGATGCCCACAAGGACCTCGACGAGGCGCGCAAGCTGATCCACGCCCTGGCGGGCCTGCTCGACGGCAGCGCGACGGAGATCAGCTCCTTCCACGCGGCGCCCCTGAAGGACGGCCTGAAGTCGCTGCAGCTCGCGTTCCGCGAGGCCTCCGTCGTACCGGACGAGCCGGGCAAGGGCCCGGGCGAGAAGTACACGGGCCCCGTATACGGCTGAGCGGTCAAGCAATCAATGGGCTACGTACTACGTACGTAGCGAAAGTCACTGACGTACGCATCACTGACGTACGTAGAGGGGCTCGCCCGGCGGCGTCGCCTCGGTCGGCAGGAGTGCCAGATCGAGGCCGCGCACCAGGCGGGCCCTCAGTGTTTCGTCGGCGGCGATGCGGCCGGCGACGGCCTGGGCCGTGGCCTGGACGTCGGCGGCCGCGTCGAGGACCAGGGCCAGGGCGCCGTCCGCATCCGAGTGGCCGCGGCCCAGGTAGGCGCGGGCCACGGACGGCTCGGCGGCGACCGCCGCGCGCGCAGCGCCCCTGACGGCCGGGTCGGCGAGCGGGTCGGCGTCGGTGCGGCCCTCCGCGACGGCGTACAGGGCCGGGCCCGTCAGCTCGTACGGGACGGGGCCCGCGATATCGAGGACGACGGTGTCGGCCTGCTCGTGGGCGGCGGCCTGGAGCGCCTGGTGCAGCGGGACGGCCACGGGGCGGGCCTCGGGGTCCCACAGGGCGAGCGACTGCGTGGACGTGAAGGCGGGGAGGGCGGTGCGCTCGCCCGCCTTCAGGGTCGGGACCGCCATGTCGGACGTCTTCTCGCGGCGCAGGCCGCCCGCCCGTCTCCCACCACCGCCCTTCCAGGGAGCTTCGCGCCCCTCCTCACTGTCCTCCTCGACCTCGCCGAGCACGGCGACCACGGGGACGAGCAGCCGGGTGCCCCGGAGCGCCGCCAGGACCGGGCCGTGGGCCGTGCGGTCCTTCGACCACGCGGCCAGGGCCTCGGTCAGGTGCGGGTCCGCCGTACCGTCGTCGTCGGAGAAGCCGGGGTCGGGAATGTTCTTGTTCGCCACGTTCACCGAGCCTACCGAGCGGGCGAGGGCGGATTCTCAGCGGACCCTGAGACGGAACTCAGGGTCCGCACAGGGCGGCGACGGAGCATCGCGGCATGTCCCGCCGAACGAGAAGACGCGGCTTCGCCGCCGCCGCCGTCATACTCGCCGCCGCCTTCGGCGGCACTACGGTCTACGCACAGACACGGCCGCACGACGCGACCGCCCTCGTCTCGCACACCGCCTCCGCACAGAGGAGTCCCACGACCGTGGACACCGAAGCCGAGCTGGCCACTGCCGTGAAGGCGGCCACGAAGGGGCACGGCGGCGAGGTCTCCGTCGCCGTGTACGACGAGACGAGCGGGAGCGGCGCCTCATACGCGTCGGGGGCCGGGACGTACGACACCGCGAGCATCGTGAAGGTCGACGTGCTCGCCACCTTGCTGCTGCGGGCGCAGGACGCGGGGCGGACGCTGAACGCGCGGGAGCGGACGTACGCCATCGCGATGATCGAGAACAGTGACAACGCCGCGACGACCGCGCTGTGGGACGAGATCGGGCAGGCCGAGGCGCTCGACGCGGCGAACGAGCGGATGGGCCTGACGGACACCAGCGGCGGGGACGGGGCGCTGTGGGGTCTCACGCAGACGACCTCCGGCGACCAACTCACCCTCCTCAAGCAGGTGTTCGGGGTCGGCGACGGTCTCGTACTGAGCGAGGACTCGCAGGCGTACGTCCAAAAGCTCATGGGAAACGTGGAGAGCGATCAGGCGTGGGGCGTGTCCGCGGCCGGGGACGGGGGTGCCGCGCTGAAGAACGGGTGGCTGCGGCGCAGCACGACCGGGCTGTGGGACATCAACAGCGTCGGTCGGGTCACCGTCGACGGGAAGCGGTACCTGGTCTCTGTGGTGTCCAACGGGAGCGCCACCAAGGACGCGGGCGTCGAGCTCGTCGAGGACGTGGCGAAGGCGGCGGTGCGGGTGGTCAGCGGCGGCGCGTGAGGCGGTGGCCGCGCCACAGGTAGCCGGCCGCGCCGAGCAGCAGCACCCCGACGGTGCCCGCGAGCACGCCCGCCCAGGTGGCGAGGGAGCCGGCGGAGTCGTCGTCGGGTCCCGGGCCGAAGTACTTCTGGCCGTACGAGGCCGAGGCCAGGCGCTGCGGCTTCAGTTTCGCGCCCGCGGTGATCGCGGCGGCCGGGTCGACGAGGCCGAATCCGCGCGAGTCGTCGCGGCCGCCGGAGGGCGGATCGTCGGCGGTGTCCTCCATGAGCTTTTTGATCTGCGCTGGGCCCAGGCTGGGGTGGGCGCCCCTGGCCAGGGCGACGGCGCCGGACACGAACGCGGAGGCGGCGCTCGTCCCCCACGCCGAGTAGTACTTGCCGTCGGGGTCGGCCGTGACGATGCCCCGGCCCGGCGCGGCGACGGAGGCGTACCAGCGGCGGGTGGAGAACGAGGCGCGGGTGCCGGTCGAGTCGACGGCGGTGGCGGTGATGACGCCCGGGTACGCGGCCGGGTAGGAGGCGCGGTCGCCCTGCTCGCCACCGTTGCCCGCGGAGGCGACGACGGAGACGCCCTTCTTCAGCGCGTACTGGACAGCCGCGTCCTCGCTCGCCTCGGGATGTGCCGTGTTCGAGTCGTCGCCGAGGGACAGGTTGATGACATCGGCGCCGTTGTCGGCGGCCCAGCGGATGCCCTCGGCCAGGGCGTTGCCGCGGGTCTCGCGGGCCTTCGAGCGGTCCGGGTCGCCGTCCTCCAGGATCACCCGGACCGGCAGGATCTTCGCCTCCGGGGCGACGCCCAAGACTCCGTCGCCGTCGCCCTTGCCGTGCCCGTGGCCCGCGATGATGCCGGCGATGGCGGTGCCGTGCCGGGCCCAGGGGCGGTCGCCGCGCTCGGCGCCGAAGCCGATGAGGTCCTTGCCCGGGAGCACGCTGCCCTTGAGGTCCGGGTGCTTGTCGTCGACGCCCGTGTCCAGGACGGCGACCGTGACGCCCTTGCCGCGCGTCGTCTTCCAGGCCTCGTCGGTGTGCAGCGCGGTGAGGCCCCACTGCTGTGATCGGACCGAGTCGGCGTGGGCGGCGGTGGCGGGGAGCAGCGCGAGGAGGACCGCGGTGCCGGCCGCGGCGATCGTGTGGCGACGCTTCATGGCTGCTACTGCTCCGTGTCCCGGTCGGCGGCCTTCTTGACCGTCTTGCGCAGGTCGCGTTCTATCCGGTCGGCGACGCCCTGCGCGTCGTGGCCGAGGCCCGCCTGGGCGGGGGCGCTGGTGGCACCGGACTTCATGGCTTCGGCGGCCGGCTGCGGCTCGCTGACGGTGCGGCCGTCGGCGAAGCCGGAGACCGCGTAGACGACGACGGGGGCGTCGGTCAGGATGTTGATCGCCCAAGCGGCGCGCTGGCGGTCGCCGAATCCGGCGGCCGGGGTGCCCTTGGCGGCGTAGGGCCGGGGCATGAGGTCGTCGCGCCGGTCCAGGCCCTGCTCCATGAAGCGGGAGCGCAGCGCCTTGGTGGCCTCCGCGTCGGCCTTGGTGAACATCAGGCCGACCGTGGTGACGCTGCTCTGTGTGGCGTCGCTGTACGTGGCGCGCAGCAGGCGCAGGCAGCCGGCCGAACGCAGGGCCTTGTGCAGCAGCGGGTCGAAGGCGTCCGCGCAGTTCGTATCGGGGGCGACCGCTATCCGCGTCCAGGTGCGGTCGGCCCGGCCGGGGCCTGCGCCTTCGCCCTTCAGCGTGCGCGGGAACAGCTGGTCGACGGGGACGCCGTGCCAGAGCTGGCCCGCCTCCCGGTACGCGGTCTGCACGGACGGCGGGCCGCTGTCGTCTCCGGTGAGCAGGGTGCCGGTCGTGGCGCCGCCGAGCAGGCCGAGGCCGAGCACGAGGCAGGCCGCGATGGCCGCGGTTCGCGGTTTGAGGCGGGGGCCGACGGGGCGCAGGAGCGTGGTGCTGTCGTCGTAGTGGTCCGGGCGCGCGAACCGTACGAAGGGCCGGCCGGCGGTGTCCGGGCGCGGCGTCAGGTCGACCGCGCCGACGGGTCGCCGCGGCGGCTGGGTCGGGGCCGGGGGTATGGGCGGCGCTCCCACCGCACCGGGCGGCGCGGACGGCGTGCCGGGCGGCGCGGACGGCGTGCCGGGCGGCGCCGTCGGTGCGGGCGGCACGGGGCGCAGCCGGGTGGTGGACTCGGCGGGGGCTTCCTTCGGCGCGCAAGGGGCGGCGGCGGGCGGCAGCGGGGCGGCGGGCGCCGGAGCGGGCGGCACACCGGGAGCTCCGGCAGAAGCAGGCCGCGGGCCGGGCGCCTGGCCGGGGGCTGACGGCGGATCGGAGGCCGCCGTCATCCCGGGAGTCCCGGCAGGCGCGGGGCGCAGGCCGGGCGCCTGGCCCGGGGCAGGGCGCTGCGCAGGCGGGGTTTCGGGGGGAAGGGGGATGCCGGAGCTCTTCGTCTGTGTGCGCCGGGGGTGGCCGTCCGGGGTTCGCGGTGAAGCCGTCGGGCCCTCCCCCTTGTTGGCCGGCGGCGGCCCGTCGGGCAGGCGGGAGGACGCGCTCGGCGGCGGCGGGGATGCGGGAGACGACGCGGCCGGAGACGACGAAGGGGTCTGGGGCGACGGAGCGGCCGAGGTCGGCTGCGGAGGTGTGGGAGGCAACGGTGGGGCCGTGGGGGGAAGTTCGGCGGAGGGGGGCGGCGTCGTGGGGCGCGGTGGTACGCGTCGGGCTTCCGTGCTCATGCCTCCCCCGTCTCCTCAAGCCAACGTGCGCGTCACTCTAACGGGCCCGACCAGGTCAACGCGTACTCCGTACACGGGATCGACCGATCCATCACCATCCGTCCCCCTACCCTGCGGTAATCCTGTCTGGCAGGCTTCGGCCATGACACCGCGCGCCGCCGATCGGGCCCGGTACGACCGGGCCACCGCTCATCTCGACGCCCCACTGGCGATCGTGGACCTGGACGCGTTCGACGCCAACGCCGACGACCTGGTACGCCGGGCCGCCGGAAAGCCGATCCGCGTCGCCAGCAAGTCCGTGCGCTCCCGCGCCCTGTTGGAACGGGTGCTCGCCAGGGACGGCTTCGCCGGGATCATGTCGTTCACCCTCGCCGAGTCGCTGTGGCTCGCGCGCTCCGGGTTCGACGACGTGCTCCTCGCCTATCCCTCCGCCGACCGCTCCGGCTTCGCGGAGCTCGCCCACGACCCGAAGCTGGCCGCGGCCGTGACCGTGATGGTCGACGACCCGGCCCAGTTGCGTCTCATCGAGGGCGCGCGGGACGGCGGCCGCGAGGAGATCCGGGTCTGCGTGGAGCTGGACACCTCGTGGCGCGCCGTCGGCGGCCGGGTCCGGATCGGCGCGCTCAGGTCACCCCTGCGTACGCCGTCCCAACTCGCCGACCTGGCCCGCATCGTGACCCGCCGCCCCGGCTTCCGGCTCGCGGGGATCATGGCGTACGAGGGCCATGTGGCGGGCGTCGGGGACTCGCTCGTGGGGCGGCCCGTGCGCTCGCGGGCGATCCGGCTGATGCAGGCCGCGGCGCGCAAGGAGCTGGCGGTGCGGCGGGCGGAAGTGGTGCGCGCGGTGCGGTCCGTGGCGCCGGACCTGGAGTTCGTGAACGGGGGCGGCACGGGGAGCGTGCAACACACGGCGGCGGAGGCGGCCGTGACCGAGATCGCCGCGGGCTCGGGGTTGTACGTACCGCGGCTGTTCGACAACTACACGTCGTTCACGGGGCGTCCGGCCGCACTGTTCGCGCAGCCCGTGGTGCGCAGGCCAGGCGTCGGTGTCGTCACCGTGCTCGGCGGCGGCTATCCGGCCTCGGGCGCCGCGGGCGCCGACCGGCTTCCGGTGCCGTATCTGCCGGAGGGGCTGCGCTACGACGCGCAGGAGGGTCCGGGCGAGGTGCAGACGCCGCTGCTGGGCTCCGCCGCCGACGACCTGCTCATCGGGGACAAGGTGTGGTTCCGGCACGCGAAGGCCGGGGAGCTGTGCGAGCGGTTCGAGACACTGCGCCTGGTGTCGGGCGACCGGATCGTGGAGACGGTGCCGACGTACCGGGGCGAGGGCTACACGTTCCTGTAGCCCCCACCCACCGACGTAGGGCTCAGAAGATCGAGTCGACCTGGTCGGGGACGACCGAACCGTCGTCCCTGAGCAGCGGCCCGAAGCCGCCCTCCGGCTCGTTGTACCCGGCCGTGGAGCACGGGTACGTGCCCGTCTTCTGCGGCAGCGGCTCGATGAACATCGGGTTGGCGACCCAGCGTCCGTCGGCGTTGTCGTAGGCCCGGCACATGATCTCGGGCTTGTTGCGGTTGAGGACGAGGTGCGCGCCGGTCGCGTCGCCGACGAAGGTCACGTCGGTGTCGGCGTCACCGCCGCCGAGCGCGATGCGCTTGTCCCAACGCTGCTTCTCCCAGGCCGACTTCCCCTTGATGTGGAAGATGTCCTGGTTGATCCAGCAGCGCTTGCCGTCGATGTACGGGATGGCCTCGCCCTGGTTCACACCGACGCCGCCGCAGCCCTCGTTGTACGTGGTGATGCGGCCCTCGCGGTCGAGGATCGAGCGGATGGCGATGGTGTGCTTGCGGTCGATGCCGACGCCCCGCGACCACACCTCGGTCACCGGCTCGGACCCGGCCGACACGATGTAGACGTCGAAGCCGGCCCGCTGCAGCGTACGGATCAGGTCGCGCTGCTGGTCGTAATAGCGCACGTAGCCGGGGATGGTGTGCGTGCCCAGCTTCTGCGTGGAGCCGACGGGGGCGGCGAGCGCCTCCGTGCGGGCCGCGGCGGCGTACGACTCCACTTCGGGGACGGTGTGGCCCGCGAACAGCTGCGGCACCCAGGCGTACTGGGGCACGGTGCGCCGGTGGTTCCACTCGCCCGCGAAGGCGGCGGCGCCGCTCATCGTCTCGCCGGACTCACGGATGTTGAAGATCTCGTCCGTGCAGTCGGTGTCGGTGGAGGTGGGCAGCGGGGTGCCCACCGGCACGTCCGTGCCGCAGGCGGCGGTGAGCGCCTTGTCGGCGTCGTCGGTCATCCACTTGCTGGTCTTCTTCCAGCTCGCGGGCCGCAGGATCTTGTTGTGCTTGAGCGACCAGGCGATGGTCGCGTCGGTGACGTCGTTCTTGCTGACGGTGTTGTCCCAGTCGAACGCGGCGACGGGACGCGGGCCCTTGTGCCCGCCGCAGATTCCCCGTTCGTCGATCATGCGCTGGAGCTTGGCCCGGTTCTGGCCGTACCAGGGCAGCTTCGTCGACAACTGGGGGCACTTGGCGGCGGTGGGCCGTGCGGAGGTGGCGGCCGCGGGAGTGCTGAGGCCCGCGGCCGCCATGAGGGCGGCGGCCGCGACCGAGGTCCACGCGGCAACATGTCTGTTACGCATGTGAGTGGACCGTACACGCGCAAGTCCGTTGCTCACAGGGTTCTCACACGGGTGTCACGTACGCGCCGGAAATGCCTCCGTCCACCAGGAAATCGGTGGCGTTCACGAACGCCGCGTCGTCGCTGGCGAGGAAGGCGACGGCCGCCGCGATCTCCGTCGCCTCGGCGAACCGGCCGACCGGAATGTGCACGAGCCGGCGCGCCGCCCGCTCCGGATCCTTGGCGAACAGCTCCTGGAGCAGCGGGGTGTTCACGGGCCCGGGGCACAGTGCGTTGACCCGGATGCCCTCCCTCGCGAACTGCACGCCCAGCTCGCGGGACATGGCGAGGACGCCGCCCTTGGACGCGGTGTAGGAGATCTGCGAAGTCGCGGCGCCCATCCGGGCCACGAACGACGCCGTGTTGATGATGGAGCCCCTGCCCTGGCGCCGCATGTACGGGATGGCCGCCTTGCAGCACAGGTACACGGAGGTCAGGTTGACCTCCTGGACGCGCTTCCAGGCCTCGAGGCCCGTGTCGAGGATCGAGTCGTCGTCGGGCGGCGAGATGCCCGCGTTGTTGAAGGCGACGTCGACGCTGCCGTAGGTGTCGTACGCGGTCCTGAACAGCGCCTCGACCTGCTCGGCATCGGTGACGTCGACCTTCACGAAGGTCCCGCCGGCCTCCTCGGCCGCCTTCTTGCCCGCCGTCTCGTCGATGTCGCCGCAGACGACGTGCGCGCCCTCGGAGGCGAGCCGGCGCGCGGTGGCGAGGCCGATGCCGCTGCCGGCTCCGGTGATGACGGCGGTACGGCCGACGAGGCGACGGCAGATGATGTCTTCGCTCATGAGTGGGTCAGGCCTCCGTGCTGATGAAGACGTTCTTGGTCTCGGTGAAGGCGGCGAGGGCGTCGGGGCCGAGTTCGCGGCCGAGCCCGGACTGTCCGTGGCCGCCGAAGGGGGTCCAATAGCGCACGGCCGAGTGCGAGTTGACGGACAGGTTCCCGGCGCGGACGGCCTGCGAGACACGCAGGGCGCGGCCCACGTCGCGGGTCCAGATCGATCCGGAGAGGCCGTACTCGGTGGCGTTGGCGAGCCGTACGGCGTCCGCCTCGTCGTCGAAGGGGAGGACGACGGCGACCGGGCCGAAGACCTCCTCGACGGCGGCGCGCGCGTCGGGGGCGGCGGCGGTGAGGACGGTGGGCGGGAACCAGAAGCCGGGTCCCTGCGGGGCCGCGCCCCTGATCGCGGGCTCGCACAGCGGGACGTAGGAGCGCACCCGTTCCAGCTGCGCCTTGGAGATGAGCGGCCCCATCTGCGTCTTCTCGTCCGACGGGTCGCCGACGACGACCGACTCCACGGCCGGGGCGAGCAGTTCCAGGTACCGCTCGTACACGGACCGCTGTACGAGGATGCGGGTGCGGGCGCAGCAGTCCTGGCCCGAGTTGTCGAGGAACGACATGGGGGTGGCGAGGGCCGCGGCCTCGACGTCCGCGTCGGCGAACACGATGTTGGGGCTCTTGCCGCCGAGTTCAAGGGTCACGCGTTTCACGCGGTCGGCGCACTTGGCCATGACCCGCTTGCCGACGCGGGCGGAGCCGGTGAACACGATCTTGGCGACGCCCGGATGCTCGACGAGGGCGTCCCCCGCGACCGACCCCTCCCCAGGCAGCACCTGGAAGAGTCCCTCGGGGAACCCTGCCTCCAGGGCGAGTTCGGCGAGCCGCAGAGCCGTCAGCGGTGTCGTCTCCGCGGGCTTGAGGAGTACCGCATTGCCCGCCGCGAGGGCCGGGGCCGCGCCCCAGGCGGCGATCGGCATCGGGAAGTTCCACGGCGCGATGACGCCGACGACGCCGAGCGGTTCGAGGAGCGTGACGTCGAGGCCGCCGGCCACCGGGATCTGACGCCCCGTAAGGCGTTCGACGCCGCCGGCCGCGTACTCCAGCAGATCGCGTACGTTGCCGGCCTCCCAGCGGGCGTTGCCGATGAGGTGACCGGCCTCGCGGACCTCCAACTGGGCGAGTTCTTCCAGGTGTTGGTCGACGGTGGCGGCGAAGCGGCGCAGCAGCCGGGCCCGGTCGGCCGGGGCGAGCGCCGCCCAGGCGCGCTGTGCGCCGGTGGCGCGGGCGACGGCGGCGTCGACGTCCTCGCGGGTGGCGGGCGGGACGGTGGCCACGAGCTCTTCCGTGGCCGGGTTCAGTACGTGCAGCAAGGCGCTCCCTTTCACAGCCTCTCGAATCCCCGGCGGAGTTCCCAGTCGGTCACGGCGGCGTCGTACGCATCGAGCTCCACGCGCGCCATGTTGCGGTAGTGGGCGACGACATCGTCGCCGAAGGCGGCCTGGGCGAGGGGGCTGTTCTCCCAGAGTTCGGCGGCCTCGCGCAGGGTGGAGGGGACGTGCGCGTAGTCGGCGGTGTAGGCGTTCCCTGCGCAGCCCTCGGGGAGTTCGAGCTTGTTCTCGACCCCGTACAGGCCCGCCGCCACGAGCCCGGCGACGGCGAGATACGGGTTGACGTCGCCGCCCGGGAGCCGGTTCTCGAAGCGGGTCGAGCGGCCGTGGCCGACGACGCGCAGCGCGCAGGTGCGGTTGTCGTGCCCCCAGGCGACGGCGGTCGGCGCGAACGAGCCCGGCTGGAACCGCTTGTAGGAGTTGATGTTCGGCGCGTAGAGCAGCGAGAAGTCCCGCAGCGCGGCGAGCTGTCCGGCGAGGAAGTACCGCATGAGCTCCGACATGCCGCGCCCTCCCGGCCCGGCCATGACGTTCACACCATCGGCGTCGGCGAGCGACAGATGAATGTGGCAGGAGTTCCCCTCCCGCTCGTTGTACTTCGCCATGAAAGTGAGCGAGCAGCCCTCCTGCGCGGCGATCTCCTTGGCGCCGGTCTTGTAGATCGCGTGCTGGTCGCACGTGGCGAGGGCCTCGGTGTAGCGGAAGGCGATCTCGTGCTGCCCTGGGTTGCACTCCCCCTTGGCGGACTCGACGGTGAGGCCCGCGCCGGCCATTTCATTACGGATGCGGCGCAGCAGCGGCTCGATGCGGCCGGTGCCGAGGACGGAGTAGTCGATGTTGTACTGATTGGCCGGCGTAAGGGACCGGTAGTTGGCGTCCCAGGCCTGCTCGTACGTGTCCTTGAAGACGATGAACTCGAGTTCGGTGCCGACCTGGGCGGTGAGCCCCAGCTCGGCGAGGCGCTCCAGCTGGCGGCGCAGGATCTGCCGGGGCGCGGCGACGACCGGGGAACCGTCGTCCCAGGCGAGGTCGGCGGTGAGCATGGCGGTGCCAGTGTTCCACGGGACGCGGCGCAGGGTGGTCAGGTCGGGACGCATGGCGAAGTCGCCGTAGCCGCGGTCCCAGGAGGACATCGCGTAGCCGTCGACGGTGTTCATCTCGGTGTCGACGGCCAGCAGATAGTTGCAGCCCTCCGTGCCGTGCTCGAGGACCTCGTCGAGAAAGAAGCGGGCGGCGAAACGCTTGCCCTGGAGACGGCCCTGCATGTCGGGGAACGCCAGGACCACGGTGTCGATCTCTCCGCTTCCGACGAGGGTGTGCAGTTCCTCGATGGTCAGCGGGGATGTGCGGTCTGCCACGGGAAGATCCTCCTCAGGTCAACCGGAACCACAACGTAATCGCCGGGCCGCCACCAGGGAAGCAGCCACGGGGCACCGCAGAGTGGACACTGCCCCGGTGACGCTGCCCGCATGCTGAACGCTCCGGTGGCGTGCGGCGTGATCTCGTACGCTCGGGTGCTCGGTAGGTACGGCATCGGGGAACGGCATCGGGGAGCGCGACACCATGATGAGCAGGCCGCTGATCGGCATCAGCACCTACCTGGAGGACAGGGCCAGTTGGGGCATCTGGGAGCTGCCCGCGGCGCTGCTGCCCGTCGGCTACCCGCGGCTCGTGCAGGAGTCCGGCGGGCTCGCCGCCATGACGCCCCCGGACGACCCGAAGCACGCTCCGTCGGTGGTGGCCCGGCTCGACGGGGTGATCGTGGCGGGCGGCCCCGACGTGGACCCTGGCCGGTACGGAGCGGAGCGCGACCCGCGCACGGGCCCGGCCGCCGGGGAGCGGGACACGTGGGAACTCGCCCTGATCCGGGCCGCGTTGACCTCCGGTACGCCGCTGCTCGGCATCTGCCGCGGCATGCAGCTGCTCAACGTCGCCCTCGGCGGCACGCTCACGCAGCACATCGAGGGCCACGTCAAGGAGACGGGCACCTTCGGCACCCACACCGTCACTCCGCTGCCGGGCACGCGCTACGGCGACCTCGTCCCGGAGCCCACCGAGGTCCCGACCTACCACCACCAGGCGGTCGACCGCCTCGGCAGGGGCCTGGTCGCCTCGGCCCACGCGGACGACGGCACGGTGGAAGCGGTCGAACTCCCCGGCATGTCCTGGGTGATGGGCGTGCAGTGGCACCCCGAAATGGGCGAGGACGCCCGCGTCACAACCGGCCTGGTGCGGGCTGCGTCCACTCCTCACGGCTTCTGACCACCAAGCCCCGCCGGCGATTGAGGCGCGGGGTATGGGGCAGCGCCCCGATCTTTGCGCCGGGTAGCCGTGGC